>JBMDXC010000336.1:0-7372 GCA_048594805.1 Candidatus Entotheonellaceae bacterium
CGCTCATGGGTGGCAATCTACTCGAAGTCGCTTCCTGGCGTGTGGTGTACGCCGTCACCTTGCCCATGAGTGGGCTGGGGTTTGTCCTGTCCTGGTGGTTGTTACCGCCTCTGCGTCGTCCGGAGCGGCGGCGCCTGGATCCCTATGGGATGTTGACCCTGACCGTGGCGGTGTCCACCCTGATAGTAGCCTTAACCCAGGGCAATCGGGAAGGTTGGGACTCCCGGTACATTCTGACACTCTTAACCATTGCTGGGGTGGCTGGCGTGGCTTTTGTGGTGGTTGAACTCCTCCACCCTGTGCCCCTGGTGGAGCTGCGGCTGTTTGGCTCCGTACCGTTTGTCATGGCCATGACCGTGCTTTTCCTGACCACCATGACGTTTCGCGGTTCCGGTCCCATGATCTCCGTCCTGCAGCAACGGCTCCTGCACTTCGAGCCGCTGTTAGTGGCCTGGACACAGATGCTCCCGAACCTGGTCTATGGCGCCATGGTGCTCATAGTCGGACGCATCTCTGACCGGGTCCCGTGCCATGTACTGGTCATCTCCGGACTCCTGGTGTATGCCGCCGGCTTTTGGAGCTACGCCGGCCTCAATGAAATCACCACCGTGGCCATGATCATGCCCTTTTTGATGATTCGCTTTACGGCCGAAGCGTTCATTGTCTCGCCGAATAACCTGGCGACTCTACAGGCTCTTCCAGAAAACAAGGTGTATATGGCCACTGCCCTCTCTGGCTTACTGCGCAGCATCGGCAACACGATGGGGACCGCCGTAGCGACGGTAGTGTTGGATCAGCGCTATAACTATCGCCTCCAGCAGTATGCCGAGGACACCCCGCTGGATGCCATGGGCTACACCGGCGCCCTCGGGAGCTTATCCCAGATGCTGCGGTGGTCGGGCGAGATCGCCGCGCAAATCCCAACCCAGACAATGGCCTTGATGCAAGATCGTCTGGTGGCGGAAGCCAGCACTGCCGCCTGGCAGGACTACTTTATGTTCAATGCCTGCCTGGCTCTTCTGTGCCTGTTCCCCGCTCTGCCCTTCTGGCGCCGAGAAAAGTATCACGCTCCGGTCCCGGCTGAGACGGAACCTACACCAGTCCCCAGTGCGGCCACTAGCAATGGAATCCCGATCTCCCAGGCGTCACCTCACGATAATCCTACCCGTACGTCCTGAGCTAGCGCCGTCCCCGCATGCGTCATATCGCTGTGCTCCTCGCACGCTCTGCATGCTGCTCGGCGTGTCCAGACGCAGCGACCGCTGTGCGAGACACGCGATGACAGGCGACGTGTTGACCAGGCATAAGCTCTGCAAGCACCGGCTCGTGCTGTGTGCAGGGGTCATCCTGGGCGTGGGGACAGCGGAGACGAAAGCGACAGCCGCTCGGCATCGCGTCTGGGCGTGGGGGCTCTCCTTGCAGCAAGGTGCCCTCCCAGACCCCGACTTCCGTCCTGGGCACCGCTGCCAGCAGAGCCTCGGTGTACGGGTGCGCCGGGGTGTCAAAGATGGCCTCGGTAGGACCAGTCTCGACGACGGTACCGAGATACATCACGGTGACCCGGTCACACATCAGGCGAATAATCCCGAGATCGTGCGAAATGAACACATAGGTGAGGGCAAAGCGCTCTTTCAGCTCCTGGAACAGGTTCAGGATGGTAGCCTGGACGGACACGTCAAGGCCGGCGGTGGGCTCGTCGAAAATAATCAGGCGTGGCTGCAGCACGAGAATGCGTGCCAGTGCCAGCCGGCGCTGCTGCCCACCGCTGAACTCATGAGGATATTTTTTTAATTGTGTCTCAGGCGTCGGGATCTGGACCTGCTGCAGCAGTGTGACAATCTGCTCCTGCATCTGGCGAGTGCGGCAGCGCTTCTGGGTACCCCAGGCGAGCAGGTCACGGAGCTGTATGCCCACGGGAAAGAGCGGGTGCAGCGAGGCCTGGGGATCCTGCGGAATAAACGTGATAGCTTTACCACGTACACGGGCGGTCAATGCGGCTTCAGGCGCATGCAGCAGATCCTGGCCTTGAAAGCGCACCTCGCCAGCGCGGATCTGGGCTGGTGGGCGGGGCAGCACGCCGAGGATACAGCGCGCTACCGTAGTCTTGCCACAGCCGCGCTCTCCTACCAGGCCAACAATTTCCCCCGCACGCACGCTGAAGCGCAAGTGATCAATGGCCTGGACCAACCCATCGTCAGTATGGAAATCGACTACCAGATCGTTGATGTCGAGGACGGACATCGGTGTGACCCCTTGTGCGTCGTGCGTGGCTAATGGCGACCGCGGCGCAGGCGCGGATGGAGGATGTCGCGCAGGGCATCCCCGAGAATGTTGAAACCTATCACGACAAAAAAGATGGCCAGGCCGGGAGCGAGAGCATACCACCAGGCGTCCGGCAGGTAGAGACGCGCTTCGGCAATCATCGCGCCCCACTCCGGTGCTGGCGGCTGTGCGCCCATACCTAAAAAACCCAACACGGCTGCCGTCATAATGGTAATACCCATGCTGAGCGTGCTGCGCACGATAATGGACGACAGTACATTGGGCAGGATATGGCCAAAGAGCATGCGGCCCGACCCCACCCCTAAGGCTTCGGTGGCCTCAACAAACACGGTTTTCTTCACCGACCTGGTTTCGGCTGCCACAATGATCGTGAACCATGGCCAATACGTCACGGTCAGCGCCAGTATCATATTGGGGAGACTCGGTCCCAGGGCTGGCGCCATGGCCAGCGCCAGAATCACCCGCGGCACAGCCAGGAAGATGTCCGCTATACGCATGATCAGGTGGCTCGCGACATTGTCGTAATACCCCGCAATAAGACCGGCTGGCACCCCGACGAGCAGGCAGGCGCCCACGACCGTCAAGGAGACGATCAGGGTAATCCGGCCTCCAAACAGCACCCGGCTATAGATATCCCGCCCCAGGGTGTCTGTGCCAAAGGGGTGAGCCCAGTTCGGTGCCAGCAACCGCTTGGCCGGATGCGTAGCTGTGATGTCCTCCGGGAAGGGGGCAAGCTAGGGGGCCAGGAGCGCCGTGCAGATGAGCAGGCCAATAATGGCCAGTCCCAGCACCGCCGTATGGTCGCGCCGGATCTTGTGCCAGAGGAGCCACCAGCCGCTCGGGAGGGGCTGAGCCGAGCGCACAACACGCTGCGTGGACTCCTCTGCCACAGGCGTGGACTCGTGTGGATCAAGGCTCAAAGATTTCATCGCCGCACCATCCTCGGATCAATGATCACCTGGGTAATGTCAACCAGCAGATTCGCCAGGCTGTAGGCGACTCCTGCCCACAGCGTAATGCCGAGCGTGGCCTGATAGTCAAACTTCATAATCGACTCCACAGCATAGAGACCCAATCCTGGCCAGTCGAAGACCTGCTCGGTGACCACGGCCCCGGCCAGGAGACTGCCAAAGAGCAGACCAATCTGCGCCACGGTGGAGGTTAGGGCATGGCGCAGCAGGTACTTAAAGATGATGAGCCAGCGCGGCAAGCCCATGGCCTTCTCATACAGGATGAAATCCCGCTGCACGATGTCTAATACCCCGGAGCGCGTGAAGCGCACAATCGTGGCAAAGGCTGGATACGCCAGGGTGAGGGCCGGCAGGGTGAGATGCTGCAGCGCGCTCAGTAACGCCGCGCCATCCAGGCTGAGCAGCACATCCAGGGTGAAAAAGCCCGTGATCGCGTGTGGCTCAGGGCCGCTGATGCGACTGCCTAAGGGGAAGAGATCGAGGTCCATGACGAAAAACAACTGCAACATAATCCCCCAGAAACCCGTGATCGCCAGGCCTGCCGTCGTGCACAGGCGCAAGACATGATCGAGCCAGGAGTTGCGCTTCAGGGCTGACAGCACTCCCAGCGGTACCCCCAGGAGAGTAGCGCCCCCGATGGCGACCAGGGTCAACTCGAGCGTGGCCGGGAAGCGCTGGCGGAGGTCGTCGAGCACAGGGCGACCGGTATAAATACTCGTGCCTAAATTGCCAGTCGCCAGTTGTGCCAGGTAGATGCCAAGTTGCACGTGCAGAGGCTTATCAAAGCCGTAGCGCTGGCGCAGGGTTTCGATTTGCTCCCGCGTGGCGCTTTCACCGGCGATCAACGCCGCTGGGTCGCCGGGGACGACCCGGGCGAGAAAAAATGTCAGGACAATCAAACCAAGCAGCGTCGGGAAGATGGTTGTGAGCCGCTGCGCCACATAGCTGAGGAGGTGCATGATCTGGTCTCCAACGTTGGTGATCGTGCTTAGGCGCGTCCGTCAAAGTACACAGGCCAGAATTCCTGGCCTGAACCGACGAGGCAAAACTGAAAGCCCTGCACGGTTTTGGCCAGGGGGACCTACTCATAGGTGTTGTACACCCAGAGGTCAGGGGCGTCCTCAAGCAGCAGGTGACAGGCCTCGGTATAGAGCCTGGCCCGGGCTTCGCGGTCGGTGAGGCTGCGGGCTTGCCGCAAGAGATCGTCCACCTGCGGATTTTTGTACCATGATGAGGCCTTCCAGGTGCCGCCGTTGGCAGAGTCATACATTTCTCCGATCCAGTTCTCAGGATCGACAAAGTAGGTGCTGATCCAGTGGATCCACATATCTGGCGTGCTCTCCACGGTCTTAGTCGCCGCCACAATAGAGGTGAACAACGATTTGACGACGCGCAGCTCAATACCGAGCTTCGCCAGGTCGCTCTGCAGCAGGAGGGCGGCCTGCACCGTGGGTTCATTGGGAGCCTGAACATGGATTTCGATTGGTCTGGTAATTTTGACCTGGGCTTTCGCCAGATATGCCTTGGCCTTGTCGAGGCTATACTCGTATCCCACAACTTCCTTGGGATAGCCCCAGAGGGGACGGGGGAGGGGGACAGTATTCCGTGCCACGCGGCCCTTCATCATGTCGGCGATAAAGCTCTCATAGTTGAAGGCGTGGCTGAACGCCTTGCGCACATTGATGTCCGTGAAGGGCTCGCGCTGATTGTGCATGCGGATGACGAACAGGCGCATGGATTCCTCGCGACTCACCTTGACACGCGGGTGTTTTTCCAGTTTTTCCAACTGGTCTGGACCGAGCAACGTTTCGATGTAGTGCACGTCGCCCTTCATCAGGGCCAGCACCCGGCTCGACTGCTCGCGTATGACGCGCACCTCCACCGTCTCGACGTGTTGCCCTTCCCAGCCGCGCCAGTAGCCCGGGAACCGTGCCATGGTCAGGCCAGTGACGGGGTCTGCCTTCACTAACTGAAAAGCCCCGGAGCCGGCGGCATTCTGCACCAGCCATTTCTCAGCCCAATCGGCGTTTTCCTCGTGCGCTTTAATGACCGCCGGGTTGACAATCGAGACGGTCGGTATCGTCTCCAGGAACGGACCAAACGACCGCTCGAGCTGGATCTCGACGCTATACGGGTCCACTGCCCGCACCTTCGCTGGCGTCAGGCCCATGCGCTTAAAAATGGCCGAAGGAGCTTTACCCATGGTAAGTAGACGCTCGAAACTGTAGCGCACCGCTTCTGCGGTCAGCTCGCTGCCATCGTGAAATTGCATCCCTCGGCGCAGATGAAACGTCCACGTCTTTCCGTCGTCGCTGACCGTATGCGATTCCGCCAGCCAGGGCACGATTTGAGGCGGATTCCCCTGGTAGCGCATCAGGTTATCGTAGATGTTGAGATTGAATGCCGCCGCCGAGACGTCCTGTTTGACGTGTGGGTCCATGGTATCAAAGGCGTTCCAGGTGACGACGAATTTGGCACTTTTCTCCGCAGCTTCGCTCTGGCATATGGCATGCAGAGCCGTCAAGCTCATTGCCGCCAGACCGCCAAAGCCGGCACGGCTCAGAAATGCCCGTCGGGACCACACGGGCTTGCTAGCCTCCAGACACATACCTCCTCCTTCTGCAGTTATCCGTCTCCTCCAATTCCGCCCTCGATATCAGACGCGAGAGGCAGTATGCGCTGCCGCATCGCGCACCATGGTTGCCCTTGTACCGGCTGGGTCTCACGAGATGCGTGAGGCTGTACATCAGCCCCATAGCCGTGATGATGTTGGGCAGGGCCACCACGGCACCAAACATGCCAAACGCGCTAGTCAATTGCCCGGGCAAAATCGCCGCTGCAGTCCACCACTTGCCTTGCGAACTTACCTGGTGCGTTCTACTGCTGACGTGCATAGACGGTCTCAGTGCTCCCAGTGGCACAACAGCTCTCTGCTTATTGCATAGGCCCTGCCGCCTCTAACTGGCCCATCCAGATTGCTGTGGCATTTCTGTAAGGGACATACCACCATCCCCTTCCAGCGCTGCGAGAGGCGTATCTATAGCATTGGAAAATAATAAGAAACAGTTTTTCGCAGGGGTATGACAAAGCATTGTGCAATAGAGCCGTATATCACAGAAATGTTTACAAATTCTCAAGTGCCTACGAAGATGTCTTTGCAGATGCCTCCTGGCCAGAGGTACACTGCGAGGGAGCCCCTGGTCTTACAGCAGAGAAAGTGGTCAGCAACGATGACCGTTCTGCCTCAAGCTATACCCATAGTGCTCACTACCAGGCTAATTGCTGTGCAATGCCTGAGGCTGTGATGCTATGCGAGCGTGGCATGTGGGAAGGAACAAAAATGCGTGTTCTCAGGGTAAATCAAACGCTTTGGTGACTTTTTTCTTTGTCCATCCCACATGGTCTCGCCCACCCGGTAACAATATGTTACTATTCTGCCCGACAGGAACAGCAAGAGTAAGACGAATCAAACACTTTAGCGTCTCGCAACGATGCTCGACTTTTTCATCAGCTATACTCATGCCGATCGCCCATGGGCAGTGTGGTTGGCCTGGCAACTGGCAGAGGTGGGCTACACCACGCTCCTCGACGTGTGGGACATGCGCCCTGGCGCCAATTTTATTCTGGCCATGCAGCAGGCGACAGTGCAGGCGGAGCGTACGCTCCTCGTGCTGTCACCAGACTACCTGTCAGCGCTCTTTCCCCAGCCCGAATGGGCTGCTGCCCTGGCACATGATCCGACCGGCAGCCAGGGTGCCCTCCTGCCCGTGCGGGGGGAACGATGAGCAGAATGCCGAGGCCCATACCAGCCATGGCTATGCCTATGGCTGTCCCACGCTTTCTGACGAACCACCGCGAGATGAGTGGGACGTGCGACAGCTCTCCCAGCCCACAGTAACCAATGGCAAAGATAACGCCATAGGCGAGGTAGAACATCCAGAGTGTCTGGGCCTGGCTGGCCAAGACAAGGCCAAGGACGACAAGACAGGCACTGATGGGCACCAGCCGGCGCAAGCCAAACCGATCGCTGAGCATACCGATCCCAACGGAGACGGTCCCCTCGGTGAGGTGTGCCAAAGAGAACACGCCGGCGACAGCAGCGCGGCTCCAGCCAAATT
>JBMDXC010000337.1:0-4460 GCA_048594805.1 Candidatus Entotheonellaceae bacterium
GCCAGCGCCGCCACCAGCGGAAGAACAGTTGCATGCCCTCGCCCGCCACCTGCGTCAGGCCAAACGGCCACTCCTCGTGCTAGGGCTCTCCTGCCTGCGCGCCACAGGGTGGGACGCGTTACAGTACTTCATCGACCGTCAGCGCCTGCCCGTCGTGCTCTCGCCCATGGCCAAGGGTTTTGTACGTGAGGATCACGCCTCCTACGTGGGGGTAGTGTTTCATGCCCTCAGCAACATTGTGGCGGAAACCATTCACGACGCTGACCTGGTGCTGGCCATTGGCTACGATCCCGTGGAGTGTCATTACGAAGAGTGGCTCACTGATGTGCCGCTGCTGCACGTGGATACGGTGCCGGCGGATGTCGATGCTTCCTGCCATCTGGCGGCTGAAGTGGTAGGAGATATTGGCACAGTGCTGCGCTTTTTAGCGACCTTACTACCCTTGCCACACACGTGGGATCTCGCCGCCGTGAGCGAGCGCCGGCAACGCATGTTCGCCACGCTCACCGCACCGCGTGCCGCGCTGTCGCCCTCACAAGTCCTTGGCGCGATTCAGGAACTCCTACCGGGCGATGGTTTCTTGACGTGCGACGTCGGCGCCCATACGCACCTGATTGGGCAGGCATGGCGGACTCCTGCGCCAGGCCATCTGGTGATGACCAACGGCTGGTCGTCAATGGGTTTTGGCATTCCTGCGGCCCTCGCTACGAAACTGTGTCATCCTGAACGGCAAGTCGTTTGCGTGACGGGTGACGGGGGATTTTTGATGATGGTGGGAGAGATGGCAACGGCACTACGTCTCGGGTTGCCAGTCGTGTTTGTGGTGCTAGTCGATCGCCACTTACAACTGATCACCCTGAAACAAGAACACCAGGGCTTTCCGTGCTATGGCACACCCCTCTGGCCTGCCCCCTATCCGCCACCGGGCCATTACTTTGGTGTGCCGGTGACTACGGTGCGGACGGTCGCAGAAGTGCATGACGCCCTGGCCCAGGGACTTCAGGCGGCGGGGCCAGTGATCATCGAAGCGCTGGTCGATCCGTCCGAGTACGAACACCTGATCCTGCGCCCACACAAACTCGGATCTCAGGCATAAAAAACCTGCACCCTGCGGTGCCGCATGCAGGGTGCAGGCGCGCACTACACGACGTCGAGAGCGCTAATCTTTCGCCTTCTGGACGTTCGTAGCCTGCTCGCCCTTCGGGCCATTGACGATCTCGAACTCCACCTCTTCCCCTTCACTGAGGGTTTTGAAGCCGTTGCCTTGGATCGCCGAGAAGTGGACAAAAATGTCTTTGCCACCCTCGCGAGCAATAAATCCATAGCCCTTGCGATCGTCAAACCACTTGACAGAACCTCTTGGCATGCGACGTTCTCCGTACCTGTGCACAAAATGCAGAACACATTGAGAGCAAGTGGCAAGGCACCACCAGCTCAGACTTCAAACTGCAGAAAGAGGGGAGGGGAAGCCTGACTATGCTAAGCATACTCATCAGTTACCACAATTTCCCGGCACCAGCTCTCTACACTGCGGGGGGGAATATAGCAATGAGGGTGTAGGCTGTCAAGCGAAAGCCCCAGCTCACTCGGTGAGCTGTGACTGACGCTGCGGCCCTTCCAGCGGATACTGGTGCTGCTGCCAGCCTGGCAGACCCTCATCGAGCACGTACATGTTCCGATACCCAGCGCGATACAATTCCTGATAGGCCAGACTGGCCAGATGATGCGGACAGCTTCAATACAAGACCACTGGAATATCACGCGGGATCTCGGCCAGGCGCCTGGGCAACACTTCCAGTGGCATAGACTTGGCGCTGGGGAGATGTCCAGCGTTGTACTCTTCTACACTGCGCACATCCACCAGTATGGGTGGACTACCCGCATCGAGCTGCGCTTTGACGCGCTCTACACCAATAAAAAAGATCGGGATGGCGGGGTCCACCTGCTGTTGGGCAAACTGCGGATAATTGTTGGGATTGGCCAGAGTCGGCACAACGTACACGAGCGCCAGGGCTATGAGGCAAACCACTGTGCGCTTCACCAACGCTATCACTAGAAACATGCAAGCCTCCTCATTGAGCTGGGTTAGCACCGCACGCACCTGGGTGCAGTTACATTGTATAGAACGGCCCGAGCGCTGAAAAGAGATGTTTTTCCCTGGACTGGTAGTGTACTATGCCGCCGAGAGCCAGGGAGGCGGAACCGACGCAGGGAGGTCAAGAGAGCACTGATGCATACGCCAAATTGGCAGCAGAACATTCTCCTTGTATGGGGGGTATCGGGTATCCTGATCGTGGCCGCAACGGCGTGGGGACATAGTGATCTCGATCCGCGTCAGAGTATCCCCAACAAATGGGAAACCTATACGCTCAATGTGCCGACAGAGACGGAGGTCCCAACAGTTCAGGTGCGTCTCCTGGTGCCACGGGATTTTGAGATTGAGATGATCGAGCACAGCCCACTCTGGCAGATCACCAAGTCGCGCGATGAGCGTGGCTATATCCGGGAGCTTACCTGGAGTGGCAGTAGCATCCCGCCGCAGACCTTTGCCGAATTCAAATTGCTCGTGCGCAATCCGGCTAGCCCCGGGACCTCGCTCTGGAAGATTGAGCAATATTACCAGGATGGCAACGTCGCCACCTGGGAAGCACAGACCCAGATCCTGCCGCAAGCGAGTATGGGTGGTGTCCAGCGCGCCGAGGAAGCCTGGCGGGCCGCGCAGGTGGCAACCACCGTGAGTTTGGTGGCGCTCGGTATTTCAGTTACACTGATTATTGTGACCGCCATTGGTATTGTGCAGAGCAGTCGCAGTCAGAGGTAAGACGAGCTGTCATGAAGCCTGTTTTAGAATATTGCGGGACTCTCCTCCACCTGGTAGGCATACTGCTCCTGGTGGGCGGCCATATCTGGTTTGGGTTCTTGACCGCCGTGATTGAACGGCGCCAGGATCATGATGGGGCACGGTTCCTGGCACGCTACCTCCCACTGATGGCAAACATGTTTGGCATTGGGGTGCTCCTGCTTTTTGGCAGTGGTGTGCTGCGCTTGCTCGTCTGGGGGGAGCCAGGGCTGATTTTTCTCCCCGATCCGTATGGCTGGCTCCTGTTCAGCAAGTTGGTCCTGTACATGCTCATTGTGATCAACGGTGCGCTGATTGAGCGCCGCTATTTGCCCTACGTCTTCCAGGAGCGCTCCGACACTACCGGTGCTCATACGGCACTGCACTTGACAGCCGCCTGGTCACAGGTCAAAGTCAGAGCGCGTCTCAACTTGCTGCTCGTGCTTATCGTCGTGGCCCTTGGCGAAGCGCTCCGCTATTCCAGGTTGTGACTTATGCATCGTGCGCACCAATTACAGTCTCGATACGATGCGCAGGGGGGCGTTGCTTGCTGCGCTCTCCTCTGTGCTCTTGGTCTGCTGATCCACTGGACTCCGGTCCTGGCCCATCATGGCGGGCTTGGCATCGAGGGCGATCTGGTGCAGTGGGCGTTGAAGGTGGACCAGTGGCAGGATGAGGGCATAGCCCAGGGCCATCGCATCAAATTTCTCTCGTATCCGCGCCAGCCTGTGGTCGGCAACGGTACGCGTCTGGTCTTTGAGATTCAGTCCACTGCTACCGGGCAGTACGTGAGTGGCCTCACTGCAGAACTCGAAGTGTACGCCCCCGATGGCACCCAGCGTCTGCTGCCGCTGCCCGAAGTGACCGGTGTAACAGCCTATTACGAAACCACTCTGGTTTTTGAGCAGGAGGGCGAATACACCCTGACCTGGCGCTCTGTAGCCGCTGGTGTTCCATTCAGTACGACGTTCCGCAAGGCTGCCAGCCGCAGTACACTGCACGGTGACTGGCCCACATTACTGGGCTATGGGACTGTACTCGCCGCCTTTCTCGTGACCTGGATTGGCCTGGTGCTGTCTGTGCAGCGCCGCTTTGCGGCGGCGTGGAGTGAGCCTCTCTGACACTATAAATGCATTTGTCGTGGATAGAGCACTATGAAACCCATCTGGAAAAAACCCGAACTGATGAGCCCTGCAGGGTATTGGCCGCAGCTCAAGATGGCTATTGAAGCTGGGGCTGACGCCGTGTACTTTGGGCTCAAGCATTTTACCGCCAGGGCCAAGGTTGGTTTTGGACTCGCAGAGCTTCCTGAAGTGATGCAAACCTTGCACGCCCGTGGGGTGAAGGGGTTCATCACCTTTAATACGCTGGTTTTTGACCATGAACTCCTCGAGGCGGAGGAGGCCCTGGCAGCGATTGCTGAGGCCGGAGCCGACGCTATCATCGTGCAGGACGTGGGCATTGCCCAGCTCGCCAGGCGCATTGCCCCTGACCTGGAGGTGCATGGCAGCACGCAAATGTCGGTGACCAGTGCCCAGGGGGCAGAACGGGCGAAACAATGCGGCTGTGCACGGGTGGTGCTGGGGCGCGAGTTGAGCCTCGCAGACATTGAGCGCATTGC
>JBMDXC010000338.1:0-3908 GCA_048594805.1 Candidatus Entotheonellaceae bacterium
CGTAGAGTTGGACTGGGCTGATGTCCTGTCTCTGGGCGAACAGCAGCTCCTGGCCTGTGCCCGCGTGCTCCTTACCCAACCGCAGTACGTGATGCTCGATGAAGCCACCAGTGCGCTGGACGTGAAAAATGAAGAGCATGTTTATCGTTTGCTACAAGCGGCAGAAATCACCTACATCAGCGTCGGACACCGGCCGAGCGTGTTGCAGTACCATCAGCACGTGCTGGAGCTCCTTGGCGAAGGCCGCTGGCGCCTACTATCGGTCGAAACCTATATGCTGGAAACCAATGCTGCAGCTCCCTGAGGGATAGCGTTCCCCTGTCACCACTGTTATTCTACGAGATCCGTGAACTGCCCGACTTTCTGGGAGACTGGAGAAATGTACTTCTCCTCGTTCTGCCCATGATAAGCTTCCACAAAGCGGCGGACAAGGTCGGCCGTCTGGTGCAATGCTTGCGGTCCGACAGCGTCGTGTGCATGGACCCGTCGTAGGCCCTCTTCTTAAAACAAGAGGCAGCGGTGCAGCGCACCATGCTCTTTCATCAGATTTGTCGCACCCGCGCCCGGCCGTCATCACGACGCCCGCCCGCTGCGAGAAGCGCCCAGCGATGCCAGCGCCCGTCATGTCCGACTGCTGTGCTTCTCGGCATCTTCGCCCCGTCTTTCTGCTAGGACTTCACCCACGAGTTCCCGGACCTTTGGACGCACGAGCGCCAGTGCCTGCCGCCCAGTCTCAGTGATATGGTAGTATTTGCGGACTTTGCCGCCAACAACGCGCCGCTCTTCGGCCAGGTAGCCCTTCTCGCGCAGGGCATGCAGGGTCGGGTACATGGTGCCCGGGCCAATCTGGTAGCCGTGGCGGGTCAACTCCTCGATCATCTCTACCCCGTAGATGGGGCCTTCCGCGGCGTGGTGTAGCACGTGGATGCGTACAAACGCCAGGTAAATGTCTCGCACTAGTGCATCGACTTCACCTGTAGGTATCTCGCTTTTACTCATGTATATATCTCTTTATTAAGATCACTATACGATATTATCTGACAAAATGACTAACACCAGGGAACACCGAAAACATACACACCTGTACCACACGGCACGCAAGAGCCGCCAGGGAGACCCTTGACATCGTTTGCCCATACGCCGTCAATGAGCAGACAAGCTCTGAGACATCGAGACAAAACGCGTCCTACCCCCATACGATCCAGGATGCATTATACACGCGTTATACACAGTTGCTCGACAAGCTTATAAATGCCGGCTACTATCGATGTCATACCACACCAGCATCAAGGAGGTCGTTGTCCGGTTGCGCATGCTATGGATCATAAAATACTATCTAAAAACCTTATGAGGACTGCTGTCATCCTTGTATAACACTACCACGCGCGCAGCCACCGGGCTACATAAACCAGCCGCCGATGACAAATAGCATGTAAAGCCCTATAAAGAGGCTACCGGCCCAGCGTTGCACCCGCGTAGTTCGCATCACACCGGCGAGGGCTATCGTTGTGACGAAGGCGACGGGAAGGTAGAACGTGAGCACCGGTGTCGCGATGTCCACCGGGTGCACCAGCGCTATGACGCCAGCATTACAGAGGAAGAAGGCGAGAATAGAGCCGACGACGTTGCCAAAACTGATCTCTGGTCGGCCGCGTCGCGCCGCAGGCAGTTCGCGGGCCAGTTCTTCTACACTGGTCAAGAACGAAAGAATCGTCATCCCAAAGGGGAGGTCCGCAATTCCCAGGCGGGTGAGGAGGGTGCGCGCGTTACTGACAAGTAGTTCGCTGCCCACAATAATAGCGGCAAGCGACAGGAGTAAGAGGCCAAGGGCGTGCCATTTCCCGAGAGGTCTCTCCTGTGAGAGCATTTCAGCCACTTCGCCGACGGGCTGAATATCGAGCCCACGGTGCGCGAGTCGCCTCAGGTAGAACAAGGCGAGAACAAAGCCACCGAGTAAGATGGCACCATCGAGGCGAGAGAGTTGGCCATCGGCTGCCAGGAGCCACAGGAGCAACACCGCGAGCGGGGATACGGCGAGGATCTGTGGGGGGACCAACGCGAAACGCATCGGTGCCAGCAGCGCCGTGATCCCAAAGGCCAGTGCCATCGCGACCATCGCGGCCCCGATGACGGCGCCAAGAGCAATGCCCGACACCCCCTCGGAGGCAGCCACGGCGCCCACCACGAGATTTTCCGGATCAAAGCCAATGAACACGACACTAAGCAAGAAGGTCGAGACCCCAAAGCTCACTGAGGTCCCCACCGCGCCTTTGACCAGCTGCTCGGCCGAGACGATGATGAGCCACAACCCGATCCCAAAGAAGAGGCACGCAATGAAGATGTCCATGCAGGAATGCTCCTCGAGCCCATCGGTTCGACGTTCGCGCATGCCCCATGCCGTACGACGGGGTATGAGACGACTTGCGCTCCTCACGGTGCAAGCCGCCAGCGTACGCCCAGTTGGGCAAGGGTAGGCACAGCGTCCCTGGCCACAGGTTGACAGCGCCACCGTCGCTGGCCAGGGCGCTATTTGCCAATGGGAAGTGTCAACATCGGTACAATGCCTTGCACTTTACCGGATTGCAAGGCCAGCAGCTGCGTTAACAGCGAGAAGGTCGCTTTGGACTCCAAATCGGTATCATCGATATAGAACCAACTCCCCCGATAACGGATGACCACTGAGGCCTGCGAAGGCCGTGTAGGCAGCGCCTTGACGGCCAGAAGACTGCCGACCACCTGTTGCCAGTCGAAGGGCTGACCAGTCTCGTTGCGCGTGGTCGCGACCTTGCCTCCTTGCCTGTCGTACCAGGGGACCTCAACCGCTTGCGACAGAAAGAACAGGATCCCCAAAAGTGAGCGTGTCTCCACCACCAACTCCTCGTAGGGCTGGGAGGCTTCGTGGACCACCGTGGGGGACGTCAGTGGATACAGCCTTTTGCCTTTGACCAAACGGAGCAGATCAGCAAGCTCCTGCATGTCGGAGGACGCCCAGGCCTATTCGGCGATGTGCAGGACGAGCTGTGGTGGACGCTCACTTGCAGGCACGCTTTCATACGTGAGTTCCAAGGAGCGGCGTTGTTCCAAGACGCGCATCAAGTCCACTACGCGGGCGAAATCCTGGTACGCAGGCGCTCTCTCCGGGGTTGGACCACTCGCCCTGGGAGCGTTTTCCACCGCGTTCAACCGTTGCACACACAGCCGCAGCACGCGTTTGAGCGTCCACCCGGACCGATAGAGGAGGCCGACGATCTCAAGACGCATCGGCGCTAAAAGACGTTGCACAAAGTCTTCCCCCTGGAGCGGCGTATACGTGACGACCGGTTCAGTGGTATATTTGATACTGCCACCCAGGGTAAAGAGGGTGGCAGGTGGCCCGTTAACTTCGAGATCAGTGCCTGCCATGGCGGAAGTTTCCAACAGCAAGCGGGAGGTAATCCCGCTGATTTCCAGAAAAATGGGCGTATCGCGATACTGCAGCCGGACCAGGTTGAGGAGGACTTGCGCATCACTCGTGTGCTGCAACGCCACATTATAGTTGAGCCGTTCGCTTTGCAAGGCCATGGGGCCAATCCAGGTACACCCTCCCGATATCACCACAAAACCCCACCAGAGCAGCCGAGACACGACCCGCCAGGCCCCCACCAACCTGGCATCCATTAGCAACTACCGCCATCACGGCCACCAGCAGGAAAGCGAGCCAGAAGGACATCATGGCGGTGTGAAGCTGGCAAGATCATCGATGCCCAACTGTGCTTCTCGAGAGCGGCAATGTCCTCTACCATCGTTTCAAAGCCCTCCTCCCCACAGACGCGGTACTCTTCCTGCTCGAACTACTCGCCCAACTCTTTGACTCTTCTGAAGCTCGCGGCCGACCCGCCGCCGATCGCCCATGTCCGTGCTGGCCAAGA
>JBMDXC010000339.1:0-2446 GCA_048594805.1 Candidatus Entotheonellaceae bacterium
CCGTAGTCACCGATGGCTGCAATCCGGACCGCCTCGGCGGTCATGCCAGCGCCGAACAGCACGAGGCAGAGCATGGCACCCCAGAGGCTCCGGACAAAAAACCCGATACGCGTGCTTCGATGCAGTCTCTCCATTGCCAAGTCTCCTCAACAGGGGATCACGGTCAGGGCAAGCGCATTTGAAACTGGAGTGGGTTTTCCGGTACGGTGAGCGGGTCATATGTTAACTTTCCGACGGTCATAACGCGACAGCATTCCTCCTCGAGGCTCCTCTCCAATCTTGGGAAGGGAGCCGTCGAGCGCTCCTGACGCACCATGCCCCCATCTCTGTTACGAGCGCTGGTGCCTCACCCTTACACTCGCGGGGTCCGGCCTTGCATGAGCTGAATCACGAGGACAACCACTGCGATGATCAGCAGGAGATGGATGAAGCCTCCCAGGGTATAAGCGGAGACCAAGCCTAAGAGCCACAACACCAACAAGATGACAAAGATCGTCCACAGCATGTGTATCTCCTTTCGTTACCATGTGCAGATGACTGGAGCGTAGGTGAACACGCCTCCCAGCTCTAGGACCATAGAGTAGGGGAGCATACACGCCAGCGCAACCCTTTTCATAGCTTTCAAAATTTTCGTACTTATGGGGCGCTTCGTCCATCAGGGTGGCGCAGCAGGGAGGAAGTGTTGGCGCAACCAAGGTGTGCATACCCCGGCTTTTGACTGCTGAAAAAGTATACTACTGTACTACCTGATAAACTCGATTAGGAGTTTTCGGTGCATGATGCTATCTGCATCTCTTCGACAGGAGAAGAGGGCACGGTACACGGCACTTTGCTTGTGCCCTAATCGATTGACGGCTTCGGTTGTCTCTGGAGCACTGCCAGGAAGGCGCGTGGGGTCAGAATGGGAATGCGTTGATAGACTCCCAAGCGCAAGAGGAGCTGATCCCCACTGACAATGTAGGAAGCCTCTCCTTCCACCGCGCATTCTAAGTAGCGGTTATCAGGCGGATCTTGGGTGATCACGGCAAGGGTGAGGATGCCTGGGGTAAGGATGGCGATATGCGACAGGTTCTCGAGAAAGGTCTGCAATTGTTCTTCCGACCACCGGTGGCGTTGAGCGATTTTTGGATAACGAAAAACCCGGTCAAGCTCCGCCAAGACGGCGTGCGAGATGACCAGATCAAATTGTTCGGAACGCCAGGCGTTGAGAATCTGCGCCGGCGCGCCACGCGGACTGAGGACCGCACTCACCAGCACGTTGGCATCCAACACGACGCGCATCATACCTTACGGCGGCTGGCTTTGGTCCGAACGGCGCGGATAGCCTCTCGGACTTCTTCCTCGATCATCTCGGGCTTGACCTTGTGATTGTGCTGCTGGACTTCCTCAACCGCAGTAAAGAACTGCTCGCGGCGCTTCTGCCACTCCTCAAGCTGCCACAAGGGGACCACCGCAGCCATAGGCTTGCCGGCGCGCTCAATGATAAACTGATCACCTTTGTAGTAGACCTCCTCCAACATCTGGCCGAAGTTTTGTCGGGCCTTCAGGGCATTAACTTTTTTGACCATCGATTGGGACCTTCCCATAGGATTGATTTAGTTATACTAACTTTACCAACTATAGCAGGAGGAGAAGGAACGTCAAGCTGGGCTGCGCCAAAGCGGGGCGGGGAGTTAACTACACTGTGACTGCCAAAGGTGTTTGATTCTGTGTGTTGTTCGTGGTGCAGGCTGGTCTTCTCGCTGCAGAGCTTATGAGAACCCCGGTGGGCATAACCCTCCTTTTGCATGGTCTAAAACAGGCATACACTTAAACCTGATGATGTGGATTATCACTGAAGGAGGGTGAGGAGATGCCGAACCACATGCGGCCTATTCATCTTGGCTTGGCGAAATCTTGCGTGATGAGATGGGAAAACTGGGGCTATCTACTCGTCAATTGGTGCTGGCCTTGGGTGTGCCGACGAATCGGGTGACGGTATTGTGAACGAGGCACAGACCTTGACCGCAGACACAGCCCTCAGACTGGCTCGATACTTTGGGACATCCCCAGAGTTCTGGCGCAACCTACAATCAACTTATGAGCTACGCCGTGCCCAGTAAGAACATGGGGCACGCATTGCCCAGGAAGTAGTCCCACGTGCCCGCGCCAGCTAGTTCAGCTACTCCCCTATGCCGCATTTGACACGGTAAATTGATTGTCCGTCTCTGCCTACACGTTGTTCGATCGTCGTCATGCTCGTATCTGCCTTGATGATGGGAGACACCGGCGAGACATGAGCGCTGAATGCTCCAGAAGTGTGCCCCAGGAGTGCCTTGATACGCCGCACACCACGCCAACTATCTACCTCAAAGCCAGGCTGGACAAATCGTGCAGAAAGGGGTAGGGTGAGCCGCCATGGCCATGGCGACGACGATCTCGCGTAGTACACCGCACGAGGGAAAAC
>JBMDXC010000034.1:0-3844 GCA_048594805.1 Candidatus Entotheonellaceae bacterium
CTCTGGTAGCCGGGATTGTACGACAGGATCAGCAAAAAGTTCTCGTGGGCGTTGAGAATCACACTGCGTTTTTCCACAGGGAGAATACGCCGATGATCCGTCAGTGCATGAATCAGCACAGTCGTGTCTTTGCGTGCCTCAACGATCTCATCGAGATAGCATATGGCGCCGGTGCATACAGCGCGAGTCAGCGGTCCATCGATCCACACGGTTTCCTCACCCACCAGCAGATAGCGCCCGACCAGGTCACTGGCGCTCAGATCCTCATGACAGGCCACCGTAATGAGCGGTGTACATACTGCCAGCCGCTCATCTGTGGCATATTCCGGCTGGCGGTAGAGCACATAGGCCATGTATTCCACGAACCGCGTCTTGCCACACCCGGTTGGCCCCTTGAGCAACACCGGGAGCCGGGCCGCGTAGGCGGCGAGAAACACCTCGACCTCATCGGCCAGAGGGAGGTAATACGGCGCCTGCTGGAGGGTATGCGCCTCGACGGCTGGGACGGCGAGTGCGGCAGAGGTTTCTGGCCCATCCGTCTGCTTCATGCGCGCCATCCCTCTATGCCTTGAAATTTCTCGGCCTGGGTGCTGGGCTCGTAGTAGTAGCCAGTCTCTGTGCGCTGCAACACCACCGCCCGGCAGCGCCGTTGTTTCAGCGCCGCAATGACATCGGCTTCAGTGCGAATGGGATCGTCAAACTGGGTGGCATAACAGCCAATGCCGAGTTCGGAGTGTGCGTCGCTGCCCCCTGTTGGGGTGAGACCGAGGTAGTCGCACACCTGCATGGCGAACTTGTTTTCGCGGTCGACACTGCCCCCATTGCAGACTTCCACGCCATCGAGGAGATCAAAGATTGGTCGCCGAGCCGCCTCTGCCAGCGTCAGTGGGGTAGGTTCCTTGCCGTGGCGGAAATCTGGGGTAAAGGCGCGGCGAAACGGGTGTGCGGCAATCATGATGCCGCCGACCTCATCCACCACCTGCCGGAGTTTTTCAGCGCGTTGAATACCCGAGACATACTCATCCAGGCCGCAGACCAGAATGTGTCCCAGGTCCGTACTCACTTCCATGCCGCGCAAAAACAAGAAGTCATACTCCGCAGCCAGCTCACGCGCCCGGAAGCGGTCCCAGCCACGGTCGTGCTCGGTGACCACCACGCCGTCAAGCCCCAGGCGCTTTGCCTCATGAATGAGGTCAATGGGACTCAGATTGCTATCGGCAGAGTTCCAACTCGTATGGATATGCAGATCCAAAATCATCCCGCGCTTCCTCTCCGGCTCGCGCGCTATCGCTGCAGTATGCATAGGCTACAAAGGTAGGTATATAGCACCTGTGGCGCCGTAGTGTCAAACAAAAAGCAGCGCCGACCTATTCCCCCGTGTCTCCTCATCGCCCATCGAGCGGACTGCACACCCCTTTGCCTCCACGCTGCAGCACGTGTGGATAAACCATGGTTGTTTTGACATTTTTGTGTCCTAATAGAGAGGTACAAGAAGAGGAGCACATGTAAGGCGGCATTCCAGGCTGACGCTGCCGCTTGGGCATGGATGGTGCGATAGGACAACAATGCCTATCTTTCCTCGGTGCCCATGTCCTGGGGCGACGTTTGTGGTGAAAGTGGAAAAGGCCGTTTGATTTACCTATACTCAGAGAAATATTGTTGCCTGGAAGGATGAAAGCATGCAAACAACAGGTCTCGCAGAGATCATCACGCTTATTAAAAAACTCAGCCCTGAGGAAAAGCGCCAGCTCATCGAGTATGTCGCGCGTGACCTCCAGCGTACCCCATCCGCACCAGTACGCCTGTCGTGGCAAGGCGCACGCGGGTTAGGCAAAGACATCTGGGCAGGGGTGGAGGTTGATCGATATATTGACGCGCTGAGGCAGGAATGGGATCGTTAGGAGACAAGCTGCGCTCTACCCGCCTTGTTGGCCTGGATTCTGCGATCTTTATCTATCATTTTGAGGAGCATCCGCGTTACCAGAGGCTCTGTACGGAAGTTTTTGATGCCATGGAAACGGGTGCTATCCAAGCGGTGACCTCAACTGTGACTCTGGTTGAGGTGCTCGTCCAGCCGCTGGCCAAGGGATCTCAAGAGCTTGCTTCCCGCTACGAACAATATCTGCGAAGTGGACCTTCCCTGACGTTGCGCTCGCTCGATCCTGACTTGGCCTCGCGGGCTGCGCAGTTGCGCGCCCGCTACCAGCTTCGTACCCCTGATGCTATCCAGATCGCTGCTGCAATAGAATTTGGTGCCCGCTTGTTCCTGACGAATGATGATCGCGTCCGTAAAGTGCCAGAGATTGAGGTCGTCGTCTTGGAGCGTTGGCTGCAAGAGCACTCTGCGCCGTAAATGGTCTGTGTGCGCTGGTCCTTCGCGAACGCACTTCACGGAGTCCCCACTACTCCATGGTAGTACAAAAAAGGCTCCTTGCGGGCCTGAAAAGATAGCTAAAGGGCACCACA
The DNA here is from genome assembly GCA_048594805.1 of Candidatus Entotheonellaceae bacterium. Taxonomy (GTDB): domain Bacteria; phylum Tectomicrobia; class Entotheonellia; order Entotheonellales; family Entotheonellaceae; genus SXND01. Next base: position 2,467 of record JBMDXC010000034.1, read on the forward strand.
TCTACCTCATACGGTTACACCCGTCGCTCACACGCCCGCCGGCAACAGTAGGGCAACTCCGCCGCGCTTGGGGATGGTACCCGGTGGTACAGGGTAGGCAACAGGGTAGGGGCGCGCAGTCGGTAGAAAAGGCCGTTTGATTTTCCTATGCTCCAGCGGTACAAAGATGCGATGCTAAGTCCGGGCAGTGAGGGCTCCAGGGGGTGCCCGGGGCAAAAATACTTGAATTTCCTTTCCGCTGCAGGCATCCTTGCCTTGCGTGCGTTGACAAACGCCGTTGTGGTTTTATGCTGTTGGGGCTATGAGTATTGCTTCACGCAACAACCGAAGAAGGCATGCCAGTATGGCCAAAGAATTCCGCGCCAGATTTTCGCATGGGGTGCTTGAACCGTTGGAAACAGTTGACCTGAAAGAAGGCGAAGAAGTCAAAGTCATCATTGCTGAACGACCGACGAAAGGGAAGGGGATGATCGAGGCCCTGAGAGCCAGTGCTGGCGGCTGGAAGGGATTGATAGATGCCGAGGAGTTGAAACGTAACATCTACGCTGATCGGCTGGTCAGTACCCGGCCTGAGCCAAAGCTATGACATACCTGATCGATACAGATTGGATTATTGATCACCTGAACCACATCGAACACGTCACGAGACGCCTTGAGGAACTGGCACCTGAAGGCCTTGCTCTCTCCATCATCTCCCTCACAGAACTCTATGAGGGGGTTTATTATTCCCTTGACCCGGTCGAGAGCGAAGCTGCGTTGCAGCGCTTTTTAAACCCTGAACTGACGATTCTCGGTCTTGATGAGGAAACCTGCAAAATCTTTGGTAAAGAACGTGGCCGACTGCGTACTGCTGGCTTGCTGACCGGGGATTGCGATCTCCTCATTGGTGCCACCGCACTCCGACACCGTCTCACCCTCCTCACCAACAATCGTCGCCACTTCGAGCGGATTGAAGGACTACGCATGGAGTCTGTGTAACAATTTCCTCCCATAATTATTTATTGCAATTTGCAAATTTTCCCTTTGACTGCTCATAAGTGCACTGATAAATTTAGAAGAAAGTGTTTGCGACGAGTCAGCTTCATCCACCACATGAAGGGTGGTCTTGTTGTTACGAGTCCCCTCAAGAGGCAATGGCCATGGGTAGCTACTCAAAAATCGAATGGACCGATGCTACCTGGAACCCACTGCGTGGCTGCATCAAAGTCAGTCCGGGCTGCAAGCATTGCTATGCTGAAATCTTTGCTGAGCGATTCCGCGGGGTCACCGGTCATCCCTACGAGCATGGGTTTGATTTGCGTTTGGTACCAGAAAAACTGTTAGAGCCACTTCGCTGGACAACGCCAAGAATGGTATTCGTTAACTCTATGAGTGATCT
>JBMDXC010000340.1:0-6432 GCA_048594805.1 Candidatus Entotheonellaceae bacterium
GGTTCGAGCGTGGTGGCACTGCGTCCCACTTCATTCCTGAGGTCTTCGAGAGCACGGGTGATTTGCGCACTGCCGCCTTCATACGCGGCCTTGAGGTCCGAAATCACCACGCAGACATTGGCCAGTTCGTCCTTGCCAACCGCCACCAGCAGGTTCGACAGAGCCGTGGTAGTCACGACACTGAGATCCGAGTTGCCAATAGGCTTGGAGCGGGCGTTTTCGAAGTAGGGAGGGAGTTCATCCAGCAGGAGGAGCAGGGGTGTGCCCTGCAGCAAATTTACCCAGGCCTTCTGTCCTGGAGCGGCGAGCGGAGAATAATAGTCCCTGAACAACTCCCGCTTGCCCAGTTGGTCAGCGATGGCTCCCCAGATGCCCAGTAGCGCATCGCTTTCGCGTCCCGTGAAGGCGACCACGCGGACCTCTCCCACATCGGTCGCCGGCTCATAGAGGTCACCCATCACAGCCTGGCGTAGCTCCGGGTGTTTGGCGAGGAGCCCCAGAGTAATCATATTGTGGGTCTTGCCACCCCCCATAGCCTGTGACAGGACAAACACTCCCTGTGGTGATTTTCCTGCAAAGCGTCGGAAGGCCTCGCCCAGGAGGTGCCGCATGCCCATGGTGAAGTAGTTCTCTTCAAAAAACTCGCCGGGATCGATGCGGTCCTCAGCCAGGTCGGTCAAGTCCAAGACTACGTCCCGCCGGTTGTGGTCAAACACACTCTGACGGGGTTTGCAGAGTTGGGCGAGAGACTTCATGCGACATGGCCCTCCATGCTCATCTTGTGCATCAACTTGGCGAAAGCCTCAGACTTATCAGGATCAGCTTCCTGTCCATCGGATGGGCTCTGGTACTGGAGAATCTGCAGCCGTTTGTGGACGACCTGGGACATCGTCGGAGCCAATGCCGTCTCGTTCTCCAGGATGCGCAGATCGACCCTTGTTCCCTGGGACGCCTCAATGTCCGAAACGGACCAGAGATGCCAAGCGCTCGTGTTGGGATCCTTGTGAGCGCCGTCGATCACGAAAAAATTGGTGAACACCACAGTGGTCGCGCACTCTGCGGCCATATCACCCGTATCATAAGTGGCAAGATAGACCTGTGCGTGCCTGACCCAGAGATCGTGCACGTCGTCAAGATGCTCGGATGCGGTGAAGTAAAACAGTGTCAAGTTTGCGGCATACGACATCGGCACCACATGAGGGGCACTGCCTACTGCGATAGGGTTAGAGGCGGCTGATGTCACGAGATAGCTCGTCGGGGGATAGCCACACAGTTCCCGCATGAAGGCATGCACCATCGTGACGAAAATTTGCTGCTGCTTCCCGCCGCTCACGCGTTGGTACGTACGCAGCAGCTGACGAATGGTCTGCAGATAGCGTACGGGCGTCACGGAAAGATCACGTGCTGCTCCTAAGGAATCCTGTGCCAGTGGTGGCTGCCTGTCGACTGCGGGCTTTGCCATAAAACCTCCGTCTGCTAGGCCAAGTTTGGTACCTATGTATGGTATCGGCATACCCAGGCGCTGGCTTGAGCATGGCAGCGAGCCCTGGCTGCCTTGCCATGTGCATATCAGTGCGGCAACGCTGGCAGCAGAGGTCTGGAGCGCGGTAGAAGATGCCTTTCCCTCCATCAACGCCTGCTTGAACACCTTTGTAGAGCGCCAAGAACTCGCAAATTGTTGCCCGAGAGTCTATGATAAGCGCCAACAGTTCACGCTGGGAGAGAGGCGCCAAGCCCTGCAAGCACTTGAAATTCGGGTGACTTGACGCCCAGATACACCTGCAGAAATTCTAGGGGTGCAGCAGACCGGTAGAGGAGATACGCGTGGCGAAACGTGAGCAGGAGATCATTGCTGCAGCAGCGAAGGTATTTAAGGAGAAGGGCTATCATGCGGCTACCACGCGCGACATTGCCGCGGAAGTGGGCATCCAGCAAGCCACTCTCTACTATTACATCTCCTCCAAGGAAGAACTGCTCTATCTGGTCGTGCGTGAGCCCATCGTGCGCCTCTATGACCAGGTCGAGGAGATTGTCAAGGCCAGCCTGCCGAGTCGCACGAAGATCGAACGTGCCATCCATGCCCACCTGGCGGCGTTTGATGAGAGTTATCCACATATGTTTGTGTACGTGCAGGAGTTGCCCAATCTCATCCACGCCCTGCAAGACAAGATTCGCGAATCACCGAGTCACTATCAGCACTTGTGGGAGGAAATCCTCCAGCAAGGAGTCGCTGCCGGAGAATTACGGACTGATCTTGATGTGCCAGCAACGGTCTTCATGATTATGGGGATGTGTAACTGGCTGCATCGCTGGTATCGGAAAGGTGGACGCCTGGATACGGCGACGCTGGCGCGACAGTATGCCAGCGCTGTGCTCGATGGCATTACACCGCGCCTGTTGTAAGAGCGAGGGTCATGGAGTTTTCCAAGCTCTTCTTCTGGTCTGACGACCTCAGTGTCCCAACGCCATGGTGCCTGGCCCGTGAAGCACAGGGCTCCTGGCTCGTCATTGAGCTGGACAATGGCACCAGCGGCTGGATTTGACGCGACAGTGCGGTTCTGTTACAAAGCTCTCAGCGCCGACGCCATTGTAACCAGACACGCAGGACGACAAGCACCATGACAGGCAGCAACATATTTCCCAGGGCAGCCAACAGGGATGGAGCGTCTGTAGGGTTTGCCGGTACGAAGCTACACCCTCCACCTCCGCCATCATCTCCGGTCGGGGCTGGAGAAGACGGTGATGGAGAGCCACCAGAGGCTGCCTGCGCAGCATCATAGATCGAGTTGCGGCCAGCCACGTCATCGGGGGTTAACTGCCGCACCACCGCCCCAACGGGGAGCGCTGTACGCATCACCGGTGGGGGATTGACGCTGTCCTCATGATCGAGGCCAAGGCAATGCCCCATCTCGTGCGTGGCGACACTCCACCAGTCGAACTGATCCGGCGCTGGCGTGTCTGTCCCAGTATACCAATTCACTGTGCTGTTGAAGCGCAGGTCACACTCCAACGTCTGGTCCGGGGCATTGGTGAAGAAAAAAAAGACCGTTTGAGCCAATACTCCCCCTGGCAGGCGTCCAAAATCAATCTGGTTCACACTGTTGAGGTTGCGAAAGGCGCCATCAGACAGACATGCTTCAGGATCAAAGGTGAACTGGAAGTGCTCGTAGTTCCAGGCAGCAGCACCATCTTTCGTGCGCTGGACGGCATCGCCGGGCATGCGGTCAGGGCAAATAACCCAGTTCTCCCCCATAGGATTTGGCATATAGGCCCAATTTGAGTTATTACGCACAAATGCCAGAACCTGGCTGGCGAGGAGTAGCCCCCCGCACCACACCACACACCCTCGCATCACGGCAGAGTATCTCACGCTCCCATGCCCCTCTCTCGCACGTTTCTAGCGCGCAGCAGTGCGGACCGCAGCGATGAACTCATCCAGGCTCCAGGTCTTATCAGCCCTGATGACTTTGTCGTCATTGACCGTGAATTTTCCCTGCTGCAGGCCTACCACAGTATGCGGGACAGCGCTTGTATCGAGACACACAATGACCCGTTCTCCCTGCCGGAACACCGCATCATTCGACGTACGCATACCCACGCCCCCGACGCTTCCGCCAGCAACCTGAAGCGTCACCACTTCCTTTGCTATTCCTGCCAAGACGCGCTCCACTGCCAGAGTGACAGTGGTATAGATGGCCGTATGATCGACATCCCAGGCACTCTCCTGCTGGATCACCGTGCCTAAGACAATCGTGTCTGCCTTCCGGACGAGCTCTTCCACAGGGAACTTGCGCATCACCGCATGGCCTGTGCACACCCCCAGGAGGAGGACGAAGCTGCACCAGGTCATGAGCATTCGCTGAACGGGGGCATGCCATGCCTGCACGTGGCGTAGCCTCACACCGGCCCTTGCTGGTTGCACTTGTATGTCTCCTTCAGGTCCATTGTCGATCATTGCTGTGGGATAGGCGCAGACACGCTGGCCGCTAATTGGGGTATCCATATCCGCAGCGCCATACGCCCGTGTGGAAATCATATCCAATCCGAGTGGCCGATTGTAACACGGCTACCCGGGGTGGTGTATACTGAGCCACGAACAGTGACAGATACGGCGAGGGCATCGACGGGGGAAAAGCTATGCGATTAGCTGGGAAAGTAGCACCGATCACCGGGGCTGCTGCGGGTGTCGAAGGACAATTGATGGGCTTCGGCGGGGCGGCAGCACGGCTCTTCGCCCGCGAAGGCGCGAGGGTGGTATTGACCGATATCAAGGAGGAGATGGGCTTTAAGACCGCCGAGCAGATCCGAGCGCACGGTGGGGAGGCCCTGTTTGTGCGGCACGATGTCACCAGCGAGGAGGAGTGGCAGGAGGTCATCCAAACCACTATCGCCACGTTTGGCCGGCTGAACATTCTCGTCAACAACGCCGGCACAGGCGCCCGGTTCACGGTCGAGGAAACGACTGTGGCCGTGTGGAACACGCAAATGGACGTGCACGCCAAAGGCGTGTTCCTGGGCACGAAGTCCGCCATCCCCGAGATGCGTAAGGCGGGAGGTGGATCGATTATTAACGTCTCGTCCATTTATGGCCTGGTCGGGAGCCCCACCTCTACAGCGTACCACGCCGCCAAGGGAGCCATCCGACTCTTTACCAAAGCCGCCGCCATCCAATACGCCCGGGAGAACATCCGCGTCAATTCAGTGCACCCTGGGTATTGCGAGACGCCCCTCACCATTGGGGGCTATACCGCCGACGCGCAGCGCCGCGAGTGGTCCATCGCCCGGACCCCTCTTGGTCGCCTGGGCACTGCCGATGATGTTGCCTACGGCATGCTCTACCTGGCGTCTGACGAGTCGTCCTATGTCACCGGGGCGGAACTGGTGATCGACGGGGGGGCTACGGCACAGTAACGTTCAGGATACATAGGACGAGTAGCCTGCGAGTAAGACTATTATGTGTCGATTTTTACTGCTGACCGCACCTGCAGTGTGCGATATGCGACCATACGTCATGCAATTTGCACGCATGTGCCAGCACAGCACCGGACTGCATGGAGAAGGTTGGCAAGGGGACGGCTGGGGTGTGGCATGGCGTGACGACCATGAGCAATGGCAAGTACGGCACTCCTTGGCACCCATCTGGACTGAGACAGGCACCGTCCAGCACCTTCCTCCCACGCACCACCTGCTCGTGCATGCGCGGAGTGCCTCGTTTGCGCACCACAAGGGCAACATTGCCTACAGTCAGCCTTACGTATGTACGCCGTATGCCTTTGTGTTCAATGGCTTCCTCAAAGGCGTGCGCTTGCCCCGGCGTGTCCCGGGGGCCATTGGTGCAGAGAAAATCTGGTCGCTGGTACAGGAACAACTCGCCCGGGGTGTGCCAATGCCGCAGGCACTTGCGACAGTCTACACGGTGTTGGCACGCCATAGTCGTGACATTCAGGCCTGTAATATGGGCCTGAGTGATGGCTATACGTACGCCTTTTATAACGGCAATCCATACGACCAGGTGTACTACCAGCTTTATCAAGCCCGCCAGAGAGCGCTCCATATGATATGCTCAGAACCATTTGGCCCATGGGAGTGGCAGCACTATTAACCCATACGTGTCGAGCAAAAGATACAGAGCGTGTGGTAGCAGGCGAAGTCTCTGCACCCTCTCCCAGAGAAAGAATCAGATGCATCTCCTCCTCTTCCCTCTTCACACGAGCCGGGCGTGCATCCAGGCCGCGGTAGCAAGCAGCCGGTCATCCATCCCCAAAGGCCCGATGATCTGGACGCCCACTGGCAGACCGTGCGGTCCCGGATGGCTGGGGAGCGTCACTGCGGGCGTGTGGAGCAGGGTCCACATGCGGTTGAAGATCGGATTGCCTGTGGCTTCCAGACCTGCTGGGGCTTCCCCTGGGGCACTTGGCACTAACAGGACATCGTTGTCAGTAAAGATGGTCTCTAGCTGCCGGCGGCACGTTGCAGCCAGTGTAAGGGCCTCGGCATACGCCGCATAGGTCAGACCCTCGGCAGGAGCGAGCAGCTCGAGGAGCTTGGCGCTGAGACGGTCCCGGTGTACCGTCAATTCGTACGCGCAACACCGCGCTCCCTCAAAGATCTGAATGCTCTCCTGGGCTGCAGCAAGGTTCTCGAATGCAGGGGGGAGGGCCAGTTGGCGCACCTCGGCACCTGCCGCTACCAGTTGTTGGGCAGCAGTTTCCAGTGCCTCACGGGTATCAGCGTTGGCAAACGACCACTGGGGGGTGCGACAGAGCCCAATGCGCGGCGCCCGTTCTAGCACAGAGAGCTGGCTTGGTCCACCCACGAGGACGGCTCGCAGCAAGGCGAAATCTGCCACGCTGCGTGCAAAGCCACCCAGGGTATCCAGCGTTTGTGACAGCGCTTTGATGCCAGCCACCGAGAACTGACCGTGGGTAGGCT
>JBMDXC010000341.1:0-9462 GCA_048594805.1 Candidatus Entotheonellaceae bacterium
CGCCGCGCACCATCTCTCGGAGCACGGTCTCTGGGTCGAGCGGGTTATCTCCGAGCGGGTGTTTGCGCTTCATCGGCAAGAATGCTCCTGACCAGAGTGCGAAAGTCGTCTGCCCCTGTCGAATGCGGGGCATAATCAAAGGATAGCGTTCACCCGTGCCTGGAGGTCCAGGATGAGAGCAGTCAACGCACCCACCAGGGCCAGTATGGCTTCTTCGCCCTGTTCGTAGGCGGCATGGACCTCTTCTGGGGTAGGCAGACCTTGGGGTGTCATGGCTCTATTATGCACTGTTGTTATCAGCTTGGCACGAGGGCATAATTACCCTCCTGGTATGCCTGAGCAGTTACCTTTCATGAACGACTGTATTTTCGCCACCTGCACACCATCAGGTGGCCTCGCAGGGAAGGCGTCTCTCAGCTAAGTGGTTGCGAGTTTTGCAATTCTCCCTAACCTCTTATAACATTTGAAGTAATGTGATTCTCCAACGCGTATCACTCTGCTTCCCATGAGGCCCTTCGCTGATGAGCACCACGACAGCCAAGCCTGCAACAACGCCGATCCCTGTGCAATTGTCCGAAAACGAATTCACCGCATTTATCTTACCGCACCTCTCGATGCCGAAGCGGGGGCCGAAGTGCAAACTGGGCTATCACCAGGTCTTTAACCTCATCTTATGGATCCTGTACAAACCGCGCCAAAGGATCCTTTACGCTGGTGCGGAATTAAATCGACTGTACCCGGAATGTAGCATTTCGACGAGCAACCACGCTGTATAGAGGCAAAATGAGGCCGCCAACAGGTGAGAGGCCGCGTATTGATATGTCAGCACTTACGCGAATCCGACACAATCGGTTTAATTCCGCACTGAGGTAAACAATGTTCTGACGCGGTTTGTCCTGTATACGGGCATGCAATGGAAGTGCATGCCCGTCCCGACAGACCCTGATGGAAAACCGGCCATCCACTACACGACGGTCTACAAAGTGTTTGCCAAATGGGCCAATGATGGGTCACTCTGGCAGGCGTTCCTCGCTAGCGTGCGCCATCTGGCAGTCGAGCAGCACCTCGACGTGTGTGTACTGCATGGTGACGGGACCAATACCGTGGCCAAAAAAGGGGCGACGGCATCGGGTACTCGGGGTACAAACATCAGACGGGGGAGAAAGTCATCGCCATCACGGACAACAACGGCTATGTGTTAGCTCCGGTGCCCATCGCACCCGTCAACGAGACCGATATGGTTTTGTTCCCCGAGGGGCTGAAAGCGCTAAAGCAGGTGGCCAAAGAGGTGGGCGTAGACCTTCGCGGCGCCTATCTCAACCTCGATGGCGGCTTTGACTCGGCACGCAATCGGAAGTGCATCTTCAATGCGGGCCTGATCCCCAATATCAAGGAGAATACGCGCAACCGCAAGCACCCCAAGTGTGGCCGCAAACGCCTCTTCAATGGCGCCATCCATGCCTTACGTCTGTGCGTCGAGCGTACCTTTGCGTGGGAGGACAAATTCAAACGCCTGCTGCTCCGCTTTGAACGCATCCAACAGCGACACTACGGCATGAAATTGATGGCGTACACGCTGATCAATCTGCGTGCGTTCTGCGGTACCTAAAACTTGCAACCAGTTAAATACTCCCCTAACCGTACTCCCAACAGGAGCGAGCAGACGCCAGTTGCGCAGACAATCAGCAGCACCGTCAGGAGCACTGTTGCCGGCAGTGTTGTCCGCCCAAGGTTTTGCGGGGGTTGCGCAACGGGTGCAGGAAACCCCTCTCCCCTGCCGGGGGCTGCCCGGCCTCCGGTTCCCCCGCTAAGTGGGGTCAAACTCCGGCCAGGCTCTTGAGGGGAGGAATTTGTCGTGTACAAAACAAAAATCAGTGAGCTTCCTGGAAGGAGCGGGCTTGTCACGCGACTGGAAGGAAGTAGCCGCCGGCAGGCAAAACATGCCTATGGAGGGGGATAAGGAAGCAATACCTACCGTGCGCGATCACAGGGTAGCAACCCGCGGCAGACGTAGGTCATGGTGCTCGGTGTCCCTCTCCTCGAACATTTTCCTCTGGACCTAATTTCATATCTTCGCTATACAACATCCAGCAGTCTGACCCTGTGGTATGCTGGCTGGAGACGTCATGGAACCGTGGTCTGAGCCCACCAACACTGTCTGGTCGTTTCCCTTTACGCCGCAGGACTGGGAGCAGACCCCGCTGGCCGTGCAAGCCTATGTGCGCACCCTGCGCGACGAGGTCAAGCAGCTACACGACAGTGTGGAGACCCTGGAGGCTCGGCTTCAGCAGAATTCCACGACCTCATCCAGGCCACCGTCATCGGACTCGCCATACAAGAAGTCTCGCCTGCGCCCCACCGCTGCCACGCCCCGTAAAGCGGGTGGGAAACCGGGGCATCCGGGTCATCGCCAGGTGCTCTTACCCCCTACGACCGTGCGTGAGGTGCGCCCCGAGCGGTGTGCGTGTGGGAACACGACGTTGACCCTGCTCAGGCCGTACTACACGCATCAGGTGCTGGAATTGCCGCCCATTGAGATGGAGGTGACGCACTGGGTGTTGCACCAAGGCTGGTGTCCGGAGTGCGGCTGCTGGAAGAAAGCCCAGGTGCCGACGGAGCATGCCACGGGCTATGGCCCCCGATTCAGTGCGCTCATGGGCGAAGTGGCCGGGACCTATGGCAACGGGCGCCGCATGGTGCAAACCTTTTGTGCGTCGGTGCTGCGCGTCCCGATCAGCTTGGGCGCTATCCAGAAAGTACTGGACCGGCTGACCCAGGCCATCGACCCGTACTATGCAGTGATTGCGCGGCAAGCGCGGCAGGCCTCAGTCAATTATATTGATGAAACCCCCTGGTACTGCCTCAACACGCTGGCGTGGCTCTGGGTGATGGTGAGTGAACGGGTCGCCTTCTATATGATCCATCCGCGTCGCTCCAAAGAAGCCTTCGCCGCCCTCATCGACGACTGGGAGGGGATCCTGGTCAGCGATGGGTATGGGGTCTATCAGAGTTGGGTCGAGACCCGGCAAACCTGCGTGGCCCATCTCATCCGCACGGCCCGGAGCTTGGCGGAACGCCAGCACCCTGAGCTTGCTGCCTGTGGGACTTGGGCGCTTGCTGAGCTGCAACGCCTCTGCCATATGGCCAAAGCACCCCCCACGGGCGGGGAGTGGCGGGCGTGGTATGCCCGGCTCTGCAAGTGGATCGACCAGTATCATGACCGTACGGATGACGCGGGGCGGTTCGCTCGCCGCTTACTACGGGAGATGGACTCCCTCTGGGTCTTCCTAGTACAGCACGGCGTGGAGCCAACCAATAATCGGGCAGAGCGGGCCTTGCGCTTTGGGGTACAGTGGCGCAAGCGCTCACTGGGGACGGCCAGTGACAAAGGCAATCGCTGGGTGGAGCGCATCTTATCGCTGAAAGAGACCTGCCGGTTACGGGCCGTCTCCACCTATCAGGTCCTCGTTGACGCCATGACAAGCCTGTGCACCGGACAACAGCCGCACCTCGCCTGGCTCCAGTAGCCCCTCCTCACATGCGATGTGGTCCTGGCGCCCGGTGTTGATGCACAAGAGGAGCTGCACGGATGCCTACACGGAGACAGGCTACCGCATCGGAGCGATCCGCTCCATCGCGTGCGGTGGTCAAGAAGTCCGCCCCGGTGGGGCCTGATTGTGCCTTGATGTTGTCGTCTGCATCCAGGCCCGCACTGACGCTCTCGTATTGGGACCTGTGGTTCGCCCTCGTCGCCGACGCCGACTTTGAGGGGAGTTGGGAGCGCTTCGTGGCATACTTGCGGGTGCAAAAGGCCACGGGGGCGGGACGGGACGTGGCCGAGCGCAAGCTGAGCCATCTCCGGGCTCTCCAAGAGCGTCTGCGGCAAGCCGGAGTGGAACTCAGTGACATTCTGGGGCAGGCAGATCGTTCACCGGCGGTATTGCGACGGGCTCGGCAGCAGGTGCTGGAGCGGGCACCGCGGGAGTCTGAGTGGTCGGAGGCCATGCGCTCCACGCCCAAGCAACGCCGCTATGCTCATGCACTGCGTGGGTTCTCGCCCTGCTTTCCGGTGTCTCCCCACCCCTATGCTGAACGACTCGCTGCCCAGTTCCATACACGCGGCTGGTTTTCGAAGCATCAGTCCTTTGGCATTGCCTGGAAGCTGGACGCGTTTGTGGCTGGCGTGGGCAGCGTGAACACGCCAGGGCAGTATGCGCAAGCGCACGCGAGGCTGCGGGCCTTCTTGACGGTGGTCATCGAGCTCATGGAAGTGGCGGACGACTCGTTTGGGTGTCTCGGCGACAGCTTTCGAAACGGCTTCGCGCAGTATCTGGCGATGCCGCTCGACGCCTCAGGCATTGATGCCAGGGTGTTCTTCCACGATCTGCTCACGCTGCTGATCTGGGAGGACTATGGGCTGACCTATGAACAAACGGAGGGGTACTTCGCAGGGCTTACGCCTGAAGAGGGCGATGTGTGTATCGAGTATGTGCAACAGCAGATGCAGGAACTCCAGGACGACGATTTAGACTACCAAGCCGAAGAAGCATTGACGCTGCTCGGACAGATCGTGGCCGAGCAGCATCGGTTTGACCAGTTCGAGGAGTTGGCGAGGCACATGGGTACACGGCATTGGAAACGGATTCTTGTGCTCGCCGATCGGGCCGTCAAGCAGCGCAAACGCCCGCTGGCCGTCGCAGTCTTCGAAGCGGCGCTCAGTCCTGGTATGCACGAAAGGTTCTTACGGCAGAAATACGAGCAGTTGAAAAAGGGAAACTGGAGTCCGGACCCAAGGCGTTAAGCGCCCTTGATAAGGTGAAAAAGCCTCAGGGCGATACCTTCTCCGCTCGAGTGGCAACCCCACAGATGCACCCTTGGGAGCGCATACGATTTGGGAATCGTGGGAGGACACACAAGATCACTGTGAAAGGAGGCTATGGCGGCACAGGACGCTGCGAAAGCCGCTAGTGCGGCAGCCCCTGCTTCTCGGCAGGCCCTTGTCTGGACCACAGGCGGGTATGCGCTCATGATTCTTGGAGCGATCGGGGCCTTTCTCCTCATCCGCAGCTATGGGATAGCCCTGGTTGCGCCGCCGGCGCTCGCTCCTCACCCGGTTGCCAATGCTACAGGCCCCGGCGCCGACGTGTTCTTGCACGTCCTTCTTGCCCTGAGCGCCGTGATTATCACTGGGCTGATCCTGGCCAAGGGCTGTGCCTACCTGGGGCAGCCGCCGGTCATTGGCGAAGTGATCGCCGGCATTGTGCTGGGGCCGTCCTTCCTCGGAGCGGACGCTTCCGCCCTCCTTCTGCCTCGCACGGTGGCCCCCTTCTTGGGCGTCATTGCGCAGCTGGGTGTGCTGCTGTATATGTTCACCGTTGGCCTCGAGTTCCACACCGACCTGATGCGGCATCGCACCCATGCGACCGTAGCAACCTCCCATGCCAGTATCCTGGTGCCGTTTGTGCTCGGGGCGCTGCTCGCCCTGGCTCTGTATCCACGGCTGTCGAGCAGTGACGTGCCGTTTACGAGCTTCGCCCTCTTTGTGGGGGTGGCCATGTCGATTACCGCCTTTCCTGTACTGGCACGCAGTCTGACCGACCGCCGCATGAGCAGGACGGAATTGGGTGTGATCGCTTTGAGCTGTGCGGCGACTGACGATGTGACGGCGTGGTGTCTGCTCGCCTTTGTGGTTGGTGTAACGCAGGCCCAAGTCGGCGCAGGCCTCGTGGTCGCGACGGGGACCCTCGCCTACATCACCCTGATGTTCCTGCTGGTCCGACCGCTGCTACGACGCGTGGTCGCACGGTGGGAGACGGAACCGCTGCCGCGGAGCGCTGCCGCCTACATCTTCGTCGCGCTGCTGCTCTCCGGGCTTGCGACGGAATATATCGGGATCCACGCTATCTTTGGCGCGTTTCTGTTGGGGGTGATCATTCCTCATGACAGTGCCGTGGCCCGGACGTTCATGCGCCAACTGGAATCGGTGGTCACGGTCTTGCTCCTCCCCGCCTTCTTTGCGTTCACGGGGATGCGGACGCGGATGGATTTAGTGTCAGGCCTGGACCAGTGGGTGCTCTGCGGCCTCATCGTCCTGGTGGCGACCGGGGGCAAATTTGGGGGCACCGTCGTGGCGGCCCGCGTCACCGGTCTACGTTGGCGTCAGGCAGCGGTCCTCGGGACACTCATGAACACGCGTGGACTCATGGAATTGATTGTCCTGAACATTGGACTCGATCTCAAAGTGATCTCGCCAACGCTGTTCGCCATGATGGTGTTGATGGCGCTGGCGACCACGTTGGCTACGGCTCCGGTGCTCCAGGTGCTGATGCCGTCGACAGCGGCAGAGGACGAATCAGGGAGAGCCTCTTCATTCCACTGTTGAATGGGGAATAGCGCGATCACACCCAGAGCAGCCAACGAAGGTCAACCAACCTGGAGACAGAACACGATCTTACTCGCACGTTACAAGCATTGTCCCCTGTGATCGCGCACTACCTACCTATCGATTCTCTCCTCTTCTCCTTTGATTGAAAAAACCCTTGACAACTAACGGGCTACATTATTAGCATTTTAACGGTCTGACGTTCTAAAGATTCAATATTTTAGATTGCTAAAATTCCAGCCATTCAAAAATGAGAATATGATTATCACTATTGCAAGTTTCAAGGGCGGACAAGCAAAAACAACCTCTGCCGTGCACCTCGCGGCATTTTTGCAGCAAGATAAGCCAGCCCTCTTCATTGACGGCGACCCGAACCGCAGCGCGAGCGCCTGGGCACGCAGAAAAGGCTTTCCGTTTCAGGTCATTGATGAGCGCCAAGCGGCACGATTTGCCCGTGACTATGAACATATCGTCATTGATACCCAGGCACGACCAACTGAAGAAGACCTGCACGCGCTCGCGCATGGGTGCGATAAACTCATTATTCCTGTGACGCCGGATGCGTTGAGTCTTGACGCCTTGTTTCTGATTCTTGATGCTTTGAAAGGTTTAGGAGCAGACAGTTTCCGCGTGCTCCTGACCATTGTGCCGCCGAAACCGAGTCGAGATGGCGAGGAGGCGCAGGCAAAGTTAGAGATGGCAGACATTCCTGTGTTCAAAACAGTCATTCGGCGGTTTGTGGCCTTTCAAAAGGCGGCGCTTGCCGGTGTGCCGGTGTATGCAGTGCATGACCCCCATGCAGCCGAGGGGTGGAGCGACTATCAGCACGTAGGAAAAGAACTGTTGTCATGAAAAAGTCCAGCAAATTTGATGCTATTTTTGACCGGAAACGGAGTGACTCTGACGAGGCAACGGCCACAGTTGCTGCGGGTGAGCAAACACCCATCAAACGCCCTGGGCGGCCTGGCGGACGAGGGAAAAGCAGTAATCCCAACTATACGCCTGTGATGGTCTATATCCCCAAATCGATCCATGACGAGGCGCGAATAGCCCTTATCCGAGAAGGCAAGCGTGATTTTAGCGCTCTTGTAGAAGAGTTGCTTACACACTGGATTCAGCACAAACAGGTCTCCTGAGTACTTCAACGCTCTGCGGGTACGCTCATGCTATGACTCCTGCCCATGATGCCGAACGGCTCACGGATATACTGGAGCGCGTGGAGAAACTGTTCCTCGCGCATGAAGGGGAGCGGGACCCTGTCTCCTCTGCCCTGCCATCCCCTCCCCTGGCAGAGCAACCTATTCTCCCCCTTGAACTGCCTATCCTTGAATCATCCATCCATCCTGAATACATTCAGGCTGAGGCCTTCTTAGAGGTAAGCGGGTTTTTTACGCCGTCCAGCAAACGGATTCGGGGTATCTATACGAAAGAAAAGAAGCTCCGGGAATATACTGACGGGCAGGGGAAGCGGCGCACCGTTACGGTGGAAATCAACGCAATCTATAAGCTGGGATTGCCGATCACCTCTGATCTTGATTACTATCGTGCCTTTTTAAAAATCTGTGATGAAATTGTTGACGCCAATGGCCGGTTTCACCTCCCCATCGCTGTTCCAACCAAAAAACTGATCCGCTACGCTGGTAAGGTGGACAGCCCGAAAGAACGACGGGAAGTACGGTTGTGGTTTGAGCGGATGACCGGAACGCTGATGAAGGGCGCTGTTTACCACGCAAAAAGGAAGGATTTTGCCGAAGGAGTGCTCGCCACAGTGTTTAGCCAAGTGGTCATAAAAGGCCAAATGATGCGAAGTGGCAAGATTGCCGATACGAACTATGTGTGGCTCTCGCCGTGGTTTCTGAGCAACTATTTTTACCGCTATACTCGGCCGCTTGATTTTGAGTTCTATAAGAAGCTTCGCAAACCGATTGCAAAATCACTCTTTACGCTGCTTGAGAACGGCTGGTATGCCGCCGAGGGCAACCCCTATGCGAAAAGTTACCCTGCCCTGTGTGAAGAATTTCTGCTCACGCCGCATCGGTATATTGCCGAGATCAAGCGACAGCTCGACCCCTCACACTGGGAGCTACAGCAATTAGGATTTCTCGCGCAGTGGGAGTATCGTAAAAATGTAAACGGCACGGTTTACATCATCGTCTACTACCCAGGGCAGAAATTCTTTGATGACCAGACGGCAAAAGGCGTGCGGCGGCAGCTTGCCGAACAGATCGAAACCGCAAAGTTCCCCTCTCCTCAGCTTGACCTCATCGGCCGCTCAGACCTGCTGCTGTCTGATATTCTCGACATCTGTGGCGACCGGAGGAATACGGCCGCTTACCTGAAGATCATCAAGACCCATCCCGAATCGATCATACGGATGGCGTTGTCTGAGACCAAGCAAGCGCATCTTGAAGGCCGTATCATGCGAAGCCGAGGCGCTTACTTTACCGATGCCCTCAAACGCCTCACTCACTGCCCCGCCACGAGCCACACATAGCCCGACTGTCATTCACTCCCCATCATGGAATGAGGCCCCCTTCCTGGCCTGTGGATAACTTCTCGGCCTGGGGGGGTTTTAATCAAGTCCAACGGAAAAAGAGGGGGGGTTTTAATCAAGTCAGGGGGGGGTTTTAATCAAGTCCACAACAATAAATGAATTTAACATCAATAAGTTGCAGCCGTTTTTGCCACGTCTCCTACTATTCTCCTCCTATATAACTACAACGTTGTTTTCCTACATCCGCTTCGCGGATCACAGGCAACGCCTTTCATCCACTGGATGGGGAAACAGTGCACACCGCGCCAGTGCCCAGGTGGTGGAACATCTACTGCTTTGAAAAGGGTCACAGGGGGAACTGGACAGGAAAGCCCTCACAGAATGGGTCGTAAAAGCCACCAGATTACCACTAAAAGGACAGAACCCTCCCCTACTACTACCAAAGAGACGTTTTGAGCTGAAAATCGATTCTAGGGGCTTTTAAGAGGTGTGAGAGGCATCAATTTTTCTCATACGGGTTGTCCGGGTCAACAAAGGGGAAGGAAGGCTTTCGTATCTGCTCCCAAATACTTTCAGGCAGGTTGGT
>JBMDXC010000342.1:0-13774 GCA_048594805.1 Candidatus Entotheonellaceae bacterium
GTCCTGTTGCGCCTGGTGATTCTGCTCCATATGCCCTGGGTGTATTTTCTCTTGTATGCCTCTGTCCTGGCTTATGGGGCGCTGCTGATGCTGAGTTGGAGTATCTATCCTCTCGAAAGTCTCAGTGCACACTGCTTCACCCGTCTCTTGTTGCCGATCCTGGCAGCCGAGGAAAGGGGCCAAGGGATTGACGTGCCGTGGCACATCGCCAGTGGCAGCTCACATACCCCGATATGTGCACGACGCTTGCGGCGTGTCTGCAGTGCACGGACAAGTGGATTGTGATGGGGGCACTGCTGGCCGCTCACGCTGGTGACGCTCGCTGTGGGGGATTTTTTCGGTGATATCGCCCTGGTTGGAGATCGGCCGCGTTCGGCAAGCGCTATGGTTGTTGCACCGAGCGTTTTATTGGCACTTAGCCCAGAGCACTTCCGGCAGATGGTCCTGGAAGATCCGGCGATGTCGTTCGAAATTTTCCGTGCCCTCTCGGCCCACATACGGCGGTTCGATGAGGCGCTGCAGGCAGTGGGAGGGTAGGTAAAAGGTGCTATGGGTCATGGTCAGTTGGTACGCCACATCGCCTTGACGACTCAACGCATCCCCGGTACGCTAGGAGTATTTGCAGCAGCGTTGCGCTGGCATGGGACCCAAATCGCTTTGTATTATGCCCAGGAGCAGGTGACGCGCGTCGATATCGCCCCGTTTTGCTGCGGCCGTTTTGCGGAGCACCAGCCGATTCGAGGGTGCACGCATGTGTTCTGCCAGAAAGTGTTGGTCATCGTGTGTAGAAGCACTGGCGGTGGCGTTTGCACGAGGAGTTGCGCATGACCTCGGTACTGACCTCTGTCGCAACTATTGACACCCTCGCCGATTTGCTGAAGCAGCTCGGTGGTATTGCGCCCGAGCGTGTGCGGTTCCGCCCAGCACCGGGCACAGCAACCGAGAAGGATGTGCTCGAAGTGGCAGCCCACGCAGACCGACTCTGTGAATTGGTGGATGGCGTACTGGTGGAGAAAGCCATGGGATGGCGTGCATCCCTTCTGGCCAGTGTGTTGATCACAATCCTGATGAACTTCGTGAGGCCACGAAACCTCGGCCTGGTAACCGGTGAGGCGGGCATGGTGCGGCTTGCTTCTGGTCTTGTGCGCATTCCCGATGTGGCCTTCGTTTCCTGGGACTGTATACCCAACCGACGTGTACCCAGCGATCCAATCCCAGCTTTGGCACCCAATCTTGCCGTGGAAGTGCTGAGCGCAGGAAATACCCCAGGAGAAATGGCCCGCAAGCGCCAGGAGTATTTTTCGGCTGGCGTGCGGCTGGTCTGGTTGGTAGACCACGAGGCGCGTACTGTAGAGGTGTATACAGACCCCGATCATTTCACGGTGCGGCACGAAGCGGATACGCTGGAGGGTGGTGCAGTATTGCCCGAGTTTGCGCTACCGCTACACGAGTTGCTTACCGAGCTTGACCGCCAGGGCAATAACTAACATGGCAGCCCCAGCGGTGTTGCGCCCCCACATGCAGGCGTGCTCGTAATACCGCGGACCGCCTGGACGAGACGCTTGCCGCCCGCCGGCGGGCGGCAGGACTCAGGGTGTTATGGCCTACACCACACAAGCCCAGCCTGTCTTACAGGTCAACATGCAGGCAGCCTACTACAAGTGGCTCGTGGCCGGGACCGTACTGCTGGCAGGCGCCACTCAGACCTTTGCCGGCAATAGCATCAACCTGGCCATTCCCCATATTATGGCAGCCTTTGGCACCGACCTGGCGACCACACAGTGGGTGGCCACCGGTTTTTTGATTGCCCGCACGCTGATGGTCCCCGTGCTCGGCTGGCTGGGGGGCTTTCTGGGTAATCGCAACCTGTTTGTGGCAATCATGGTCGGTTTCGTGCTGACCTCGATTGGCTGTGGTCTCGCCACAGACCTATCGCTCTTGATTCTGTGCCGTCTAGCCCAGGGGCTGGTGCTGGGTCCAATCGAAGGCTTGACTGCCGTCCTCATGGTACAGGTGTTTCCACCCCATCAACGCGGCACGGCCATTGGGCTGCGCAGCATTGGCTGGTCGGCAGGACAAATTATCTCCTTCACAGTGGGTGGCTATTGTCTCGAACAGCTCTCCTGGCGTATGCTTTTTTTCCTCGGGGTTCCCAGCGGCATTCTTGCAGCCATCCTCGGACTCTTGCTCCTGCCCCAGGAGCGCGAATATGGCGGTATCCCGGTAGATTATCCAGGGTTGCTAGCATTGGGGCTGTTTCTGGTCCCCCTCATTCTCGGTATCAGTCTAGCGCGTCGTGACGATACGGAACTGTCGACGCTGCTCTTTCTCGGGCTCGCCGCCCTGATCGGTGGGGTCCTGTTCATCACGCGCGAATTGCTGGCGCAGTTTCCCGCGGTCAATGTGCGTCTGTTCTGTATGCCGGCGTTTCGCTGGCTCTCCTGCACGTCGTGCCTCAATATGCTGGGCCTGTTTGGTGCTCAGTTCATGATCCCCATCTTCTTACAGCAGGTGATGGGCTACACTGCCTTGCAAGCGGGCCTGGTCATCGTGCCTGCCCTCCTGATCGCAGCGGTGGGCGGCACACTGGCCGGGCGCCTGAGTGATATAATCAGCCCACGGCTGATGGTCCTGGCGGCTTTGTGTCTCCTCACGGGCGTCTTCCAGCTCTTTGCCACGGTCTCGGCTTTAACCACCGGCGGGACACTGGTGGTCTATATCATCCTCTACAGAGTGTGCCTGTTCTCTATTCAGACGCCGGTGACGTCCCTAAATGTGCAGATTTTGGGGCCGGAGCAGATCCGCATGGGCCAGGGTTTGCTCGGCACCGTACGCAACATTGGCGCAGCGCTGGGCGTCACGGTCAGCAGTGTGATTTTTGAACACCGCCGGACATACCACCAGCTGCTGTCCTACACCGACTACAATAGCGCCTCTGCCGACCATCTCCCGACGGTTCGTGCCGTCGCACGCGCCCTCCACGATGCGGGCATTGTCGATGTCGAGATCCCCACTATGACCTTGCAGGCGCTCAGGCAGCAGATCGATACGGAGGCACTAGCGGCTGGCTTCAGAGATAGTTTTTTTATGATCAGTTTCTTTTTTCTCCTCGCCATGGTGCCCCTGCTCGGCGTCAGGGCACAGCGGAAACGGCCCCGTATGGTCAAAGTTCGCGAATCCGAAAGGCGATGATGGCCATGCTACCTGTTATCTGGAGGCTTCTGCTTTCCGCCGGTTGCCAAACGATAGACGACACAGGTGCTAGACACCATCACCACCAGCGGCGTAGCTCCTGGTCAGTTTCTCCACCATCTCGGCATAGATCAGCTCCACTTTGGGCTCGACTTCGGCATCCGTCGCGACTGCGACTGGGTGTTCCAGCATCACGAAGGGCAGCTCAGGATAGTCCAGAGCCTTCTGCTGCGCCCTGGCTACCGTGAAAAATGCCTCGGTGATGACACACACCGTAGGAATACCAACCTTCTCGAAATTGACCGAATCCTGGAGACTCCAGGCAGTACAACTGCCTCATTCGCCGACCCCGGTGACGACGGCATCAGCCTGGGCCATGAGGGGTTTGAGCACTTCTTCGCGTGCGGGGCGGGTGAAGAACGGTTTCTGAGCATGGATAATGGCCTTGACGCCCTCGCGCTCCTGCAGCAGATGCCCTAACAGGTCAAAATAGCGGTTGTGCGGTTGGAGCTTGTTGTTATCCAAAAAAGCGATGGTTTTCCCACGCAGCGTATCGAGACGAGGCGCCAATACCCCTCCCTGCGGAAAAAACTCCGGCTGCGGAGACAGGACGATGAATGGTCCGTGTTCCTGAGTCATAGATCCCCCCTCTAAACCTCGATCTTCTGGGTCACCGCGCGCGTGCCCCAGCTGGGAATGAAGACCGAATGCCGCCCCTTGCCCCCGGCGACGAACACCAGAATATCGTCGGGCGTCCGCACGATGGGCACCAACGTCTCCTCGTCCTCGCGGTCCACCCAGCGTGGCCAAAAATTCTTCTTGTACTCGGCACCGTACATGCCGTTGTATTTCAGCTCCCGCAGGGGTTGACGTGCTTTTTCCCACAAATAATATTTGACGTCACGCTTTCTCCAGTTGTGCTCTGCAATGCTCGCCGCATGTTCTGGACACAACACTACCATGGTGTCGCCCATCACATAAAAATTATTATGCCCGGTGCCTTTCATAGCCCCAGCAATGCCATAGAGAATCTGAAAGGGATCGCGCTCGGCGTGGTTGTTAATGTTGTGGGGTGGCTCACAGGAGTACGCCGTGATCGTACTTTCCTCGGCTCGAAAACCCCGCTCGACGTGGAAAGGTTCCCACGGCGACTCCTCCTCATTTTCTGCCCAGAGATAGGCGTACTTGCCAGGATGGCCGAAGGTAGCCTTGTCGGTTTCCCCAGGAATACCGCCTCCGAGATTCATCATGACGAGCCGGAGGGCCCGGCCAATAGTGGCATTGGCTCGGAAACCGCTGCCCAGGCATCCGGCTTTGCTGTTGATGTTGAGCTCGCTGGCTATGGGGCCATTGACGACAAAGGCCGGGGTGCTCATGTGGGTAGTCGACTGCACCCCGTGCAAGTTAAAAATCTCCGTGAGCATGGCCTTGACACCGGCGATGATCACGGGCAGATAGGCGGGTTTACACCCGGCCATGACCGCGTTGATGGCGAGTTTCTCCAGCGTGGCACCACCGTATTTGGGAGGGATATAGCCGAGAAACTCCTGAGGATCATAGTCGCCAACCATGCGCCGCACCAGTTCTGGCGTCGGTGGTACGATGGGCAGGCCATCGGTCCAGCCGCTCTCCATGAACAGTTCGATAGCAGCGATAGGGTCATCGACAAGGATTGCTGTGGACGTCAGCGATTTGAGCACGCCTTTCCTGCCCTCCATTTAAACCAGTAAATGCCGTTCCCGCGCAGCCCTCAAGAGCTCCTCTCGAAAATGCGGGTGGGCAATCTCAATGAGCGCCTTGGCGCGCTCCCGTAAGGTCATGCCGCGCAGATTCCGGGCACCGTATTCGGTGACGATCCAGTGCGCCTCGGCACGCAGGACAGAGACGATGGTACCCGGTTCAAAGACCGGCACAATGCGGGACACCTTGCCGCCCAGTGCCGTGCTCGGCAGGGCGATGATTGAGCGCCCTCCCCTGCTCCGCGCTGCCCCACGCACGAAATCGACCAGCCCCCCAGTCCCTGACATCTGACGTGTCCCCAGGCTTTCTGAGTTCACCTGGCCAGTCAAGTCGACCTGCACCGCGGCGTTGATGGCGACGATGTTGTCGAGAGCGCCGATGCGATAGGGATCGTTGGTGTATTCAATCGGATGGAATTCGACCAGCGGATTCCTATTGAGAAAGTCATAGAGCCGTTGAGTCCCCCGACAAAAACTGGTCACCATCTTTCCCGTATCGATATTTTTGCGGGCGCCGGTGATACAGCCGCGCTCGATGAGATCAACCATCCAATCGGTGAACAGCTCGGTATGGATGCCCAGATCCTGGCGATCCGTGAGGCATTCTGCCACCGCTGCCGGGACAGCACCACCACCGACCTGTAGACAGTCGCCGTCCAGAATCAGCGCCGCCACGTGCGCACCGAGCTGGCGTTCCACCTCAGTGATCACCGGCCGGGGATGTTCCGGGAGTGGGTAGTCCGTGGCAATGATGGCATCCGCGCTGGCGAGTGGCAATCGCGCCGGACCGTAGGTCTGTGGCATCTGCGCATTGACCTCAGCGATAACCGTGCGCGCCACCTGGCGCGCCTGTTCCATAAAGCCCACATACGCGCCGTAGCTGCACGTACCGTCCGCCGTCGGGGGCGCCACCGACACCACGGCGACATCGAGCTTGCGAGGCCCTGCTGCAAAGAGACTACTGATCTGGTGAAAATGTGCCGGGGTATAGTCCACATACCCTGCCGTAACCCCTGCCCGCAAGGCCTCAGGCACCAGGAGCGGGTTGAAACGGATGTGCCGTGCGAGGTCAGGCGTCGCCTTGGGGAAAGCCCCAACCAGGCGCATGTGCATGATTTCCACATCCTCAAGCTGCGCGGCGCGGGCAAACAGCGCCTCCAGCCAGACTCTGGGGGTATTGGCGTTCGCGCTGATGGCGATCTTGTCGCCAGAGCGTACCAGCGCAGCTGCTTCCTGCGGCGTGCACAGGCGTATCTGCTCTGGGAGACTCGGCGCGAACATGAAGTGAGGACTGCCCATCGAGATGCCCTATGGTGCGTGTGCTGCGAGTGCTAAAGCCGGTCCATACAGTCACAGAGGTACATGCTAGCATGCCCGGAGACATACTGTAAAGCCGCGGTATGCGAATGGCCAGCAGTGATAATGGAGAGAGCATGGTGTAGCGCCACGTCACCATACCATGCTGGGTTGCGCCTATAAGGGGGAGTGTCGTGTCTTGAAATCCAGGGGAGGGTTATATGTGGCCACAATCAGCAGGACAATATGCGAGAGTTGGACGTCTTCGTCTCTCATGTCTATCTCTGGCGCTCGTAAGGCAGGACCGCAGCGAACGGCATCAGTGACAGGCGCTGGCGTACGGGGTGCAATCTGGGCACGGTGTTGAGGACTACCGCGTCAAAGCCTTCTCGATCTGTGCCTGCAACGCCCGCAGCTCCGCTTGCAGTTCTTTGTTCTTCTGTGAGAGACGAAACATATACACGCATAGAGCCGTCCAGATAATTGAATAAGCCGCAAACAGATACCAGAAGTTTTTCACATGTATTCCCTCATCTTACCCCGTGGGGAGATCATCAATCTGATGTCGTAATACGTCAAGAGCATGTCGACTTTGGATGATACTTACACGTTCACGGAGGAGATAGAAAAAGAGGAGCATGAATGCCACGAGACAAACCGCAAACGTGAGGAGCATGGTCATGGGAAGTCCTGTAGTGCCGCCTTCCTGAAGGAGCACTGGCTTTGGATGCAGCGTACGCCATTTCTCGACGGACCAGAGAATCAGGGGGACATCTACATAACCAACGATGCCCAGGGTTGCTGCGAAACGGGCACGTTGAGGATCATGCGCATCCATATGGAGCATGAGATAGGCGACATAAATTAACCAGAGCACCAGAGTCAAGGTCAGAGTCGGATCCCAAGTCCACCATGTTCCCCAGATGGGACGCGCCCATAGAGGGCCAGTAATTAATACAAGGGTACAAAAGACTACCCCGATCTCTGCTGCACTTAAGGCCACGGCATCCCACCACTCGGCCTGCTTCCAAAGATACATAATGCTCGCCACAAATACCACAAAGAAGGCCGAGAATGCCGTTACTGATGACGATACATGAAAGTAAAAAATCTTTTGCACAAGGCCTTGCATCTGCTCATTCGGAGCATAAATAAAAACGAGCAATATTGCCAAAAGCATAACAATATATGTTATTATTGCTTGAAGCATAGTATTTTTTCGTATAAACACTAAAGGAAAAGATATCATAGAAAGAAGCAGCATTGATAATGTACGCATGATATTAGTCCTCTACAATGTAATCAAAAATGAGCAAGACAAGTGTAAAAAAAATAATATCGAATACTCCTAATAATACAAGATAATCAGCAATATCCCTCAAGGTCATACCAGCAATTAATTGCGCTGTTGCGTAGACAGAGGCAATGGTTAGAGGCACTGACACAGGAAGAAATAACATGGGCAGCATTACCTCGCGTGCACGCGTATGCAAGGTAATCATTGCAAACAAAGTGCCCACAATACTCAAACCCAGTATTCCCAGCATGAAGACGATGCCAAGCTCACCAATACGTGCGGTAAAATCAATGTGGAACCATATACCACAGAGAGGTAAGGTACATAGTACTACAACCAGTAAATACGCCATCTGCGCGAGCATTTTTGCAACAAAAAGGGCGCTACGATCATGCAATGCTAAAAGGACACCCTGCAGGCTATCTTCCTCACTTTCCATCTGCCCAGCGCGTTGTAGGCCTAAGACGGTAGCAAACAATAGAGCGACCCAGACGACGCCTGAGGCCACCTGACGAATCAACTCAGTATCTGCTCCAATAGCAAAGTTAAACACAACCACTACCAACACGGTGAAAACGAACATTGACGTAAAAATTTCTCGTGTACGCCATTCGGTCTTCAGGTCTTTCGCTAGCAGAGCCAGCACTTGTTGTAGAAAGATTTTGCTACCCGACATAAGCACTATAAAGCTGTTCGAATTCTCGCACATCGGAGCCGAACGATAGACCTCGGTAGACAATCTTCCCACGATGCTGAATAGCAATTTCGTCGCATAAATCAAGGCAACGATGCGAGTCATGTGTGCTCATAATGATAGTACATGACTCGGCATGCAAGTGCATGATAAGATCATGCAAGCGATTTACAGCATGTTTATCAAGGCCCGCATATGGTTCATCAAGAAGTAATAATTTTGGATAATGTAATATAGCACGAGCGATAGCTAAACGCTGCTGCATACCTCGTGAATATGTCCGTACTAATTGACGTGCATATGTTACTAAATCTACAACTTGCAAGACTTCTGTAATACGCTCAGCAAGTTTCTGAAGTCCAAACATACGTCCGTAAAATTGCAAGTTTTCATACGCTGTCAAATGGCCGTATAGGAAGGTTCGATGACTCAACACGCCAAGCAGAGGGCGCACTTTTTCCGCTTCTTTCACGGCATCATAACCAGCGATACGTATAGTCCCTGCGGAAGGCCGTGCCAGGGTCGCGAGAATTCTCAGGAGCGTCGTCTTGCCAGCACCATTAGGCCCAAAGATACCCAGGCAACATCCACGCTTGAGTTCGAGATCAACGCCTCTCAGAGCTGTTATAGTACCAAAATGTTTTCTAACACCTTGAAGGTGCACCATCGTTTCGGTACTCACACTGCTCTTCCCCACGTTTCTATTGCCTTTTGACTTGCTTCGTTTCTTTGCAGTTCCTCGACAAGCGTACAAAGCTGCTCTTTATAGGCTTGACGACGCTGCTGATACGTGTCAGCATCCACGCTATCATGCTCGTACTCGTCATCCAACCGAGCTATACTCTGCAATAGAAATCTTCCCGCTCCCTTCACATCCGATCTTTGTGCGTGCTGCAGGCCATTTGTCTCTCTGTGCTCTGGCTGTGCCGGACGGTGCCAAACATCGCGTAAAGGCATGAACACTCCCAAAAGCACAATACCCACGATGAGGCCATATGCGCCAAGATGCAGCCAAGAGGTCGAGGTCTGACGGGGCGTCAGCTGTAACCACGAGCGTGAGTGTGCCTCCAAATTCGTTCCACGAAAATGCGCGAAGATATGGGGTTCAATAGAGACGCGCCCGCCAAATGCCAAATCGCTCGAAGCGTGCAGATGCTCGTCTTCGACGAGCACATCCAGCATCGCTGTGCCTAGCGTACGCTCAACGAGAACCGTGGCAAGGCTATCGTGCCACGGCAAGTTATAGGTATACACTATCTGATGTTCCCCAGGAGGGAGAGGCGCTAGATAAGACAGTCCCGAGGCATCAACATGGACATATTCAGCATTCAGCCCCTGCACCTGGCTCATATTGGCGTGGCCTTGTGGCAGAGGCAGATGCAATGAGATGCCTGCAGCGCCACCATGGCCCGCTTTCTCTATGTACGGGGTTGTGCCAGTGTTGGCGACCCTGATAACCTCACGCATCTCAAGATGGGTACCACGCCCAACAATGACTATCAGACGGTTGATGATACGTAACTGCGGTAGCGCATCGCTCCCCTTGGCCTCCTGCGCCGGTGCACTCACCTCTAATACCACTTCCGCTGGCTCTTCACCCTGCAAGATCACAGATTCACTTCGGTGTAGCTGCTCTTTGTATCGGATCCCAACAACGTACGTGAACGCTGGTCCAGTCTCTAAGTTTTCAAATAAAAATCGCCCCGCAGCATCCGTTTGCCCTGGGAACCGCTGCACATCCTGATTAGGGCCGAAACGAATTAGCATAATACGCTGCTCAGCAAAGCCCTTCCCTTCTCGTTGTATCATACCACGGATACGCCCCACACCTTCCGTACGGCCCATATAGGGCAATCCACCTATTATCAGACTAATGAGGATCAATCCCATCCAGAACAAACGCTGTATGTTTATGGGGTGGTCCATGGCAGGCGGATACACTTTCTGGCTGCATGGACGATCGCCCTGGAACATCATATCTTACGACCGCCTCAATGCTTGCCCACAGCAGGGACAGAAATTCTCGCCATTCTCAAGGGGAGTGCCGCAACCGCAGCACGCTTCTCGACCAGCGCCACATACAGTGGATGCGCTGTGTCGACGCAGCGTAAGCACTTGCTGCTCGATTTCATGGTCGAGTGCCACGAGAGGATCAGCAGCGTCGAGTTGACGTAGGAGTTGCAAGGCTTCTCTTTCAAGTTGTTGACGGAGTTCGGCGTAGTCTTTCTGGTCTACCTTGCCAGTCTGAAAATCAAAATCTAAATCACGAATAGCGCCATACACCATCTCTTTCTGGAGCAATAACCGCTCCGTGTCATCGTCGCTCTCTTGCTCATGTACTTTATACGACCATCGCCGTGCCAGAGGTTCTCCCACTCCTATGACAACACACATGGCCATCAGGCAAATAACCACGAGGTCGATGACCGTCACGAGTTCGTCCCCCGCGCAGCAGTTATTACTGACTGTCCTGTGGTATGCTGCCGTGCTGCTCCATACGCACGGCGCTCCGGCCAAATGGCGATGGTCGTGCCCAGGACCAACACCAGACCACCCATCCACATCCAGAAAACCAAAGGATTGACAAAAACTTTGAACGTTGCTGCTTTAGATGGTTCAAAGCCAGCCATAATGATATACAGGTCTTCAAATGGGCTCGTACGCAGAGCAACTTCTGTGGTCGGCTGATTCTGAGCAAAGTACAGACGTTTCTCAGGATAGAGCGTGGAGAGATATTTCCCATGACGCGATACCGTGAGTGTCGCAATAAAGGCCTCGTGAGTCGGCTCTATCGCACGTGTGAGGTCATCGTACTGCAAAGTAAATGCCCCCACAAGAGCGTTTTCCCCTGGATGCAGACTCACATCCTTTTCTATCTGGTATGCAGAGGAACCAGTAATCCCTACGAAGATAAGCACGACCCCAAAATGGACAATATACCCTCCGTAGCGACGTCGATTCCGACGTATAACCGAGACAAACGCCTGCCAAATCGTTCCCCCGCTCGCGGCCCTGCGTGCACGTGTACCACGATAGAATTCCAGGATAATTGTCCCAAACACAAACCAGCATATAGCGAAAGAGATGAGCGCGACGACATGCCGAATACCAAGCGTGTAAAGCGTCGCGGTGATGACAAAGGAGAGACTGAAGGGGTAGAGAAAGTTGCGACGGAGATTCCGTGCACTCGCCTTCCGCCAGGCAATGAGAGGACATATGCCAGATAACACGAGCAAGCCCAATCCTAAGGGAATGTTCACCTGATTAAAAAAAGGAGCTGCTACACTGATTTTTACTCCGCGCACAGCTTCCGAAATAATGGGAAACATAGTGCCCCATAACACTGCGAACATAATCCCGACAAGAAACAGATTATTGAACAAAAAGCTACTTTCACGCGAAATTACCGATTCCAAACGATGATCACTGCGTAGCTGTGGCAGACGTTTCACCAGCAAAGTGATCGCTACCCCTAATATCGCAGCCAGATACAGCAAAAAATAGGGACCAAGCGAAGATTGCGCGAAAGCATGCACAGAAGCAATCACTCCGCTGCGCGTGAGAAATGTGCCAAAGATGGAAAGGCCATAGGTCAAAATGACCAAAACCATATTCCAGACTTTGAGCATGCCTTTTTTTTCCTGAATCATCACCGAATGGAGAAAGGCCGTGCCCGTAAGCCATGGCATGAATGACGCATTTTCCACCGGATCCCACGCCCAGTATCCTCCCCATCCGAGCTCGACATAGGCCCATTGTCCTCCTAGGAGGATACCGACACTGAGAAAGAGCCAGGCAACGAGCGTCCAGCGACGTATACTCCGTATCCATTGGGTATCGAGACGCCCACTAGCCAAAGCCCCCATCGCAAATGCAAAAGGCACGGCGAAACCGACAAATCCCAGGTAAAGATTCGGCGGATGGATCACCATCAACGGGTTTTGCAAGAGCGGATTGAGGCCTTGCCCATCACGTGGCTCATGGGGAAGCTGGCGAAAGGGATTTTCAACGATCACGAGCATAGCGAGAAACAGGAGGGCTGTCGTCATCAGCGTCGAGATGACATACGGCATAAGCTCGCGGTTGCGATAACGATTTTGCCCTACAACAAGAGCACTATACATGGTCAAGAGCCAGAGCCAGAGTAACATAGACCCCTCTTGCCCGCCCCACAATGCCGCAATGACATAAAAGGTCGGCATGGTGCGACTGGAGACACTCGCCACATACTGCAGTCGGAAATCGTGTGCTAACAGCGCATACAGCATGGCTACCATCGCGATAGTCACCAACCCGAAAACCCCATACGTGGCCCGTTCCGCACTCCGCACCATCTCTGGTCGCCCACGCCAGACTCCGAGCAGCGCGATGCCCACAGCATAGAGCGCGGTCACAAAAGCAAATAGTAAAGCGGCCCCGCCAATGTCGTTCATAGCTCTTCCTTACTGCTCACGTATGAGGGGTTCAGCCCGATTTTACAATGTGGGGCTTTTTTCTTCTTGATATTTTGACGGGCAACTCGTCATTAACACAGAGGCAGCCAGCACACCATCGTGCCCAATACGCCCTTCAACGATAACGTCGACGCCCGTCTGAAACATATCGGGCTTGACGCCTTTATAACGCACGGGGATGCGAGCCTGTCCCTCGCCCATAACAAAAGCCAGTGACAAATTGCGTACGTCCCAATTAATAGGATCTTCAGTTACCTTACCAGCAACCCGTATAGATTCACCTTTTAAAGTGGTCAATTTCTGTTGCACTTCTGGAACTGTCAGAAAATACATGGTACTCCCTGTGGCTCCAGAAAACATGAGATAGGCAATGGAGATTACAATGACTAACACACCGATAGCCAGT
This sequence comes from Candidatus Entotheonellaceae bacterium, assembly GCA_048594805.1. Taxonomy (GTDB): domain Bacteria; phylum Tectomicrobia; class Entotheonellia; order Entotheonellales; family Entotheonellaceae; genus SXND01. Next base: position 13,079 of record JBMDXC010000342.1, read on the forward strand.
TTCACATGCTGCTTTGACACAACTCTATTCTCCCAAGAAGCCTCTGCAAGGTTCGTTCTGAAGACAATAGTTATTCAGATATACATGTCCCTCACATTCACTATCATATACACCAGTAGCAGAACGTTCTGCGACATGCAACAGCACATTCAAAATAGTCTTTTCTCGTTAGGAGAATGCTCACTTTCAAATTTTCGCATCTCCTCCAAGATGTTACGATAGATACGTTCAATCGTATCACCAGGCAGAGGTCCAGGATTAGCCGTGCGCAAACGCTCGATGATGGACACCTCGCGTTCAGGAACATAGATCGGGATATTATGGTGCCGTTTAAAATCGGCCACTTGCACAATGACCTTGGCACGCTCTGACAACAGGGACAGTATCCGCTCGTCAATGATATCCAACCGGTCTCGCAGTGCATCAAGCCCCATGATGTTTGTCTCTTTCACAATGTCGTCAAATTCATGAGCTTTGTGAGTGAGTATAATCTGGGAAGGGATGCAAGCACAACCTACTTTCTCGCTTCCCTCGTCTGCTTTCTGTCGGATACCGCACTAGTACAGCGTTTCGTAAATTCGTAATAAGTTCGGGTCGCTTGTTTGGGCATGGCATTCTAGTACTACAACGAACCTTTGATAGGATATCATTCTGTTCTACGGTTATCACCGAAGGAGGACAGAATGCACGAGCCTA
>JBMDXC010000343.1:0-2879 GCA_048594805.1 Candidatus Entotheonellaceae bacterium
GAGTTATGCAGATTGGCAAATTGCTCGCGGAAGCTCTTGAGGTCACCGAAGGTGCGCTCGTCGATACAACTGACCAGCCCGTACAGTTCCAGAAGCGAATTCTGCAGCGGTGTGGCGGTGAGAAGCAGTTTCGGCGTATCCTTGAGCGCCTGTTTCAGTGTATTGGCAATGACGTTCGAAGGCTTATACACATTCCGCAGCCGGTGCGCTTCATCAATGACGACAAGGTCCCAGTGCGTGGCCCCGATATCCGCTGCTTTACTGCGCGCGAACTGGTACGAGCAGATAACGATGTCCTCAATGTGGAAAGGCTGGCTGTTGCCCTGCTTGAGCGCCGCATTATAAGACCTGGCTTCCAGGATCCGACACGGCAGAAAGAACTTTTCCTGCAATTCCTGGTACCACTGCTTACGGAGGTTGGCAGGAGTGATGACCAGGAGACGGCGTTTACGCTCTGCCCACCTTTGGGAGAGGACTAATCCCGCTTCGATAGTCTTGCCCAAACCCACTTCATCCGCAAGAATGGCGCCTTTGGAAAGCGGTGACTTGAACGCGAACAGTGCCGCTTCGATCTGGTGCGGATTCAAGTCGACTTGTGCGTCCACAAGCGCGCCTGCGAGCTTCTCAACACTGTCAGAGGCACAGCGTTTCGTCAGCTCATGGGCGAAATATTTTGCATGGTAATCCGTCAATCGCACCATACCCGATTTCAGCTATTTTAGAAGGATTGGCGGCCGATGGGGATGGCAACAGTATAGCCTGACGATGTTGAACAATCTTGTAGGGCATTATATTCTTTGCGACTGGCCTTTGTCTCGATGTTTTCTTAACTTGTCTGATGCGATATGGCATGTGACCCGGGGGACAGTGTGGTACCGTGTACTCCAGATGTCGCTACCGTATGGCTGATAACAGGGTGAAACAGGATCAGCTCTTCGCAAAGTAGCATCACGACAGAGCAAGTTGATTCCCTCCCCCAACATCGGGTACGCTGAGAGGCGAGAATATGCTCTTCAACCTCGTGACGGATGCCAGGCGCACCACTGATGGCATCCATAGCCGTGGAGGACAATGACAATGGCTGGACCTCTCGAGATTACTGCTGCGAATTTTGAGGCAGAGGTACTCAAGTCAACCACCCCTGTGCTGATCGACTTCTGGGCCCCGTGGTGCGGTCCGTGTCGGATGGTTGCTCCGTCAGTCGAGGAAATGGCCACGCAGTACACTGGCAAACTGAAGGTCGGGAAGCTGAACGTGGATGATCATCCGTCGGTGGCCCAGCGCTATGGTATCACCGGTATCCCAGCCCTGCTCTTCTTTGAGGGCGGCCAGGTGGTCGATACCGTGGTCGGCGCGGTGCCGAAGAGCACCTTGCAAAAACATGTGGATGAGGTACTTGGCAAGGCCTAATAGACTCGCTATTAGGGAACCAGGGTACGGTACGACCAGCCGGTGTCTGTACGGGTGTACAGGCGCCGGTCATGGAGACGGTCCTCCGGAGAGCCATGCCAGACATCGATCTCGGTTGGAGTAAGATGGACACCCCGTAGCGTTTCGGGCACAGGCATGGTCTCTTTGGTGGGATAGCGCTTCGTCAATGCAGCAATACCTTCGAGAAGATAGCTCCGTGAGGGAATGGGCTGGCTCTGCGTATGGCACGTATCATAGTAGTATTCGAGCAATCGTGATCCATGGCCTTTGCGCCGCCAGTACTGCTGGAGGCGCTCTGGCTCCATGGCCTCAATATTTCCGTACACACGATACTGCCGCCGCACCGTGGACCAGAGCAGGTGCAGGCAGCACTGGCCCGCACTCAACTGCTGCCACTTGGGACTCGTCGTATTCAGGAGCAGTCCAAACCCCTTCTCATCAATATCGCGGAGTGACACAGCCCGCACTTCAGGGCGCCCCTGGGCTGTCACGGTGGCGAGAAAGCACACGTCCACATGGGGATCGTGGCACTTGCTCGCCTCTTGACGCGCGGCGATGATCTCTGCGACCGGGTCCATGGGTACTCCCCTCTCATTTTTCTCCCAGATACGACTTGCGCACCACATCGCTACGCAGCAGCGCTGAGGCTGCGTCGTGTAACACAATCTCACCGCTCTGGAGGACATAGCCACGGTGTGCCACCTGTAGAGCCATACGGGCGTTCTGTTCCACCAGCAAGATCGTTGTCCCCTCGGCGTTGATGGTGCGAATGATGCTGAAAATGGTCTCAACCAGGAGTGGTGCCAACCCCATGGAGGGCTCATCCAACAACAGCACTTTGGGGCGGGCCATCAAGGCTCGGCCCATGGCCAGCATCTGTTGCTCCCCACCGGACAACGTTCCGGCGCGTTGACGTAGGCGTTCCTTGAGCCGTGGGAAGAGCCGGAACACGTGCTCCAGGTCAGCCGGGATCTGTTCCCGGTCACGTCGCGCGAAGGCCCCCATTTCCAGATTTTCGAGCACGCTCATGCGTGGGAAAACGCGGCGTCCTTCCGGAGATTGGGCAATGCCCAGACGCACAATGCGATCAGTGGTCAGACCGTCAATGCGCTGCCCCTCTAACATAATCTGTCCCGCCCGGGGCACCAGCAGCCCCATAATCGTCCGCAGCGTGGTCGTTTTGCCGGCGCCGTTGCTGCCAATCAGCGTGACCACCTCACCACGTTCAACCGTTAAGGAGATACCACGCAAGGCACGGATGTTGCCGTAGGCACTATGCACCGTCTGCAGAGCCAGCAAGATCGAGCGCTCCCCCTGTGCCAAGATAGGCTTCTATCACTTGTGGATCACGCTGGATCACACGCGGCGGCCCTTCTGCCAGCTTGGCGCCATAATTGAGCACCGTGACCCGGTCCGAAATGCCCATCACCACTTCCATGTGATGCTCA
>JBMDXC010000344.1:0-1974 GCA_048594805.1 Candidatus Entotheonellaceae bacterium
CATGGATAGTGTTTTGCAAAAAAATCAGGGCCTTGGGGAAGAAGTGCTAGGATTTTACGCGTTTCGTGCTCGAACCGCGGGATGGCACTTACGACGCGTTCTTGACCACCACCACTTCCACCCGTTCGGTGCCGTGCTCCAGTAATCCCACACGCTTGGCCGCCGCTTCCGAGAGGTCGATGATGCGGCGCTTCCCGGTCCCGTAGGGTCCGCGGTCAGTGATTTTGACGACCACCTGCTGCTGTGTCCGCAGATTTGTCACCTTCACCTTGGTCCCCAGCGGTAAGGAGCGATGCGCGGCCGTCAATCGCCCCCGTGAAAAGCGCTCGCCGCTGGCCGTCTTGCGCCCCTGGTGGTGCTTCCCATACCAGGAGGCCAAGCCCACCTGTTTGCCCTTCGAGGGGCCTCCGTCTGCCACGTCGGAGAGTGGCATGAGCAAGAGACCACAGAGCCCCATGACTGCGAGCAGTGTTCGCATGACGTGCCCTCCATGGGGGGAAAGGCGATGCTGTCAGGTCGCAACACATGGTAACAGGTATACCACACATGGCCCATCGATGCATGCCGTAGGAGCTGAACGCATGTCAGTGGGGTATGTTCGGGATACGTGTAAGAACTGGTCGCAAGAACACTGCTGAAGAGTTAAGTGTAGGAAATACAGCCACTTGCCTGTTGATCCACGTTTGATTTCACTCACCATGTGCCTTGATACATGTCGAGGCAGGTATCCGAAAAATGTTCTGCCAAGCGGTGAGACAACAGGCTGTTTTTGCAGGCATTACGTGGAGCAGGTTTTCTGTCCGAGAAGGTCTACTTTTCGACAGACTTCCCTGTGGCCGGAAATTACATGTATCCCGAAGTAACCGCTGAAAGGATGTGGGAAATGCCTCTAAGCCCTGTGTGGTGTCAGATGCTTTGTGGTTGCCGCCACCGATGGTTGCCGGTCATCGCCGTAGCGTTCAGCCTGGCCGGTTGCGCGGCTGGGCTTCAACTCGATGGGGACCAGCCTGGGCTGGGCGTACCAAAGATCTCCCACCTGGAGCTGATCCCGGATCGGCTCACCCTAGGCTGTCCGGCAACGCTCCGCTTCCACTTTGAGGATGTAGACAGCGATGTCCTTCGCGCTGTCGGGCATTGGGAATTTCACCATCGGGGCAGACTCTATGCTCTTGATCGAGAATTTTTCATCCTTCCTATTGCAGCCGAACAGGTGACTGGGCGGACACGCGGCGAAGCGAGTGTGCCGTCGACGCCTGAACGTGCCGGGCGATACGTGTATCACGTCCAGGTCGAGGATGTCAGGGGGCGCAAGAGCAATGTCCTCGAGGGGTCACTAATGGTCGACCACCCCTGCCGTGGGCCAACACACCGCCTCAATGCGGGTAGAGTGCTACACAGGTAATGCTATCGTCCTCGTGAGATTGTAGTGGCAAATGAAATGCTTGATGGCACCGATGTGATTCGCCAGTTTTTTGGAGAACGATAGCGTCTCGCGCACCAGACGGGAAACGCGCTGCCTCAGGGTGTTGTTGAAGCGTTCAATGTGATTGGTTTTGCGCGCTTTCTTCGTGATGGCTCTGTGGCGCTCCGCCGGAATCACACCTTGATAGGCTTCAATGAAGAGTAGTTTGTCGGCCATCATGGGTAAAGGACAGGTCTCATATGTACTATAGCGGCGGCTCGTGCGGGCATTCCCATCAATGGTGCGGTGCTGCATATAGGCCACAAACGCCTGCTCGAAATGTGGCAGCAGTACCATAAATTCCGCTTCCGTCAAGCCAGTCATCGAGCGAAGACTCCCGGCACGTTGGGTGAGTTCCTCATAGCCTGGCATACACACCTCCCGCCTCGATGAGTTCTCTTGGGGAGATGGTACACGATAAACCTTGATACTGTCTAATATTTAGAGCGTCGATAACAGTATAATGAGACTTAGCTCGTGACGTTGCAGTGTTCGATGAACCCGAGAACCCG
>JBMDXC010000345.1:0-2416 GCA_048594805.1 Candidatus Entotheonellaceae bacterium
GGAGTAACTCACGCATCCCCGCTTGCTGCTCTGAACTCTTATCGCTTCCACCTGTACTCCGGAGGCTTGCTACGCTGCTGGCGCTCCTAGTCAAGACATGACGGAAAGCCATCATCTCGTTTACAGCATCGTGTAGAAAGCAAGAATCATGCCTAAAATGGACGCAATGCGCCGCATCTACGATACTTGATTACGCTACAGCGCACGGGGCGTCGAGATGACTACGTGGAATCCGCAAGCAGGGACTGCTGCCCCATTACGTGAAGCAACACTATTTTTCCTATGACAAGACTTGCTCAACCCCATCCTGTTTTGTAGGCTTTTTCCTACATAATATGATGATTTTATCTCACAAAATATTGCTCTTTTTCTTCTACCCTTTATAATACCGCTGTTTTGTACCTGTTATTATTTACTCTTTCAAAACGAGATCAGTCACCCCTTCAATTTGATAGCAGGAAAGAATAAACAGAAAATTTGTCTAGGGAAAATCTCTATAAAATGCTATCAAAATAATACCGAGGTTCTTTTAGGAGGCTATATACGTGAAGGTTTATCCTGCATAGAGATATAGATTATGTCTTTACGAGGTTTGGGCTTCAGCTAGGACGTCACACATGTGAGGTCAGGCGCTCCAGCCATGGGACCTTTTGCCGGTGGTCACCCTTGGTACCCCGCGTCGGACGGTCTAATGCGTGAGCCAGTGCATACGTCGTCTTATCAACTAGGTAGTCCAAGATCTACAATCTATCCTGCATCGCGTCGCCTTGCATAAGGCGGCTCTCAGACATGCCCTCGCACGCTCCATGGGTTCGCCTCACCTCTGTGGCATGTAAATTGCTAAATGAGCCTGTACCTCAGCCGTTCGCTGGGTACCTAGAGTGCCAGAGATGTAACACACCTGGGCACCATTTCCATCACCAGAGAAGACTCAAAGGAAACAGTGATGAATCGCACGTCGACAAAAAAGCTGCTCATCCTGACCCTAGCCGTACTCTGCATTACCGCTACGTTTGTCTTTGCACAGGGGAGTGGGTCAGGTGGTGGCAGTAGCTCGGGTTCGGGCAGTAGCATGGGCTCAACCAGTGGCAGCGGGACGACAGGGAACACGGGCCGCACCGGGACCACGGGTGATATGGGCAGCAGTGGCACAGGTTCAAGCAGTGGGACCACGAGTGGCACCGGCAGCACTGACACCACAACCGGTAGTCAAGGTACAGCCGGTACTGGGCACTCTGGCACCACAAGCAGCAGTTCCGGGACGCGTTCGTCCCGGTAACACCCTACCCTCCTGTGCGGTAGACTCGCCAACAGTATGAGAAGACAGGAGGACACGCGAGCGGTCACGCCTACGCCCATTGGGAGCAGGCGTGGCTTGCCCCAAGAGCTAGACAGAGTCTATCTCCGCCCCTTCTCTCCGCGGATCATATCCCCAGTGGAATTCCAATTCGTATGCCAGCGAGCGGGCCAACCCGTCGAGGTCCGGGAAGAGGGTCGCCCGCGTTGTATTCATGCGGTATAACTCGCGCAGGCCTTTCCCCCGAATCCGCGCACTGGGCAGAATCAACTTGACTACGGTCTCGCGCGGATGGGGGTAGTTGCTCAGGATAACCTCCAGGGGCTGTCGGAGGGTTCCTGGTATGGCAAAGGTACCAGACTGCGCCGTCAGCCGGAGGTTCATCACCTCGGGTTCGCCGTTCCACAACAGCGGAGTGTCAGCCGCGAGAAAATGCTGGTGGAGTTTCCCAGGTTCGCGTGGATCAAGTTCCCGCGGGTGGATGGTGAGGCACTCCCGCAGCTGGATGGCTGGCGGATAGGAGATGGCCATCGAGTTGAAAGCCCACACGGCGGCATCCCCCGTAGCAGGAGCCATCACGGTCCCTGGAGCCGTTTGCGCTCGGCAGTCATGTGGTCCTCTGCTTGTCTGCGCCTGTTGCGTCTACGCTTCCCACAGGCTGTGCCACTGCGCTGGCCCGATCACCACACATTCATAGGGCTGCAGGTGCTCCATGGAAATACTGTGACGGGCCCCGTTATATTTCCTGGCCTCAGAACTGAAGAGGAGCGCCTCGACGGCGGTGCAGGGCAAGGTGAAGGCCTGCACCTCGTGGGTCAAATTGCCGTACACTCGTATAGCTGTGCCCCCCTCAAGGGTAGGCGCGCCGCGGATCAGTTCCAGCACAGCCTGGGGTGCCGACCCGGGGAGCAAGCGTGCCGCACGCTGCGTAAAGTTCCGTATCGTCGGCCAGCGCTGGCGTACGCTGAGGAGATCCTGATAGAGCTGCCGCAGCCCCACCTTGTGAGGGTCAGAGGCCCAGGACCAGGTGAGACAGGACGCCGCAAACGTGGCTTCAGCCTGTGGATCAGGGACCTCACCGTGGGCGTGAAAAGCCTCGAACTCCTGGCGCCGCCCCAG
>JBMDXC010000346.1:0-2761 GCA_048594805.1 Candidatus Entotheonellaceae bacterium
GGATAGGATCACAGAGCCGCGTCACCACATGTCAGAAAAAGTGATAAGCAACTCTATTCTGACAGATTTTTGGCTCTGCTCCTGACGTCTGGCTGGGGTAGACCTCACCCGGACACTGCCCCGCGGCACATCCGAGGCTGAGTTTACATTTTCGGGGGTTGGGCATAAATAGCCACCCAGAAGATCGAGCGCAAGCACCTGACATTGCGGACACGCATCAAACGCTTAGGAACTGCGCAAAAATAATCTAATCACTTGATATGCATTGTGCTAACCTGTGCGTATGGAGTCTATAGAGCTTATCAGACACAAGTTTGCCGCCTTGCGTCCCTTTATGGATGAGCGTATGCGTCGCCTGTGGGCTGCGGCTGAAGCCATAGCGCTTGGGCGGGGTGGTGTGACGGCTGTGGCGGCAGCGACGGGCATATCGCGTACGACCATTGCCCGAGGTGTGCACGAGCAGCAGAGAAGTGGGCGTGGCGAGGAGCCCTCGCCACGGCTGCGGCGCCCTGGAGGTGGGCGGAAGGCCATAGTAGCCCATGATGCCGCCTTGCTGCACGATCTGGAAACACTGGTCGATCCCGTCACGCGTGGTGATCCGCAATCGCCATTGCGCTGGACCTGTAAGAGTACGCGCCGATTGGCGGCAGAACTCCAGGCCCTGGGACACACCGTAGGGCCGCGCACCGTGGCCCGGCTCTTGCGGGCGTTGGATTACAGCTTGCAGGCGAACCGCAAAACCAAGGAGGGGACCTCGCATCCAGATCGCAATGCGCAATTTGCCTACATTAATGCACGGACGCAAGCGTTTCAGGGGCGAGGACAGCCGGTGATCTCCGTCGATGCAAAGAAAAAGGCGCTGGTGGGTGACTTCAAAAAGGGGGGCCAAGAGTGGCAGCCGGTGGGGGAGCCTGAGCACGTACGCGTGTATGACTTTCCAGACCCACACCTGGGCAAGGCGATACCCTATGGGGTCTACGATGTTACAACCAACACGGGCTGGGTGAGTGTGGGGACGGACCATGATACCGCAGAGTTTGCGGTCGAGACGGTGCGGCAGTGGTGGCGCCAGATGGGCACCAGCACCTACCCAGCAGCCACGGACCTGCTGATCATCGCGGATGGTGGCGGGAGTAACGGCACCCGGCTGCGGTTGTGGAAGACCGAACTGCAACGGTTGGCGACGGAGACGGGGCTGCGCATCTCGGTATGCCATTTGCCCCCAGGCACCAGTAAATGGAACAAGATTGAACATCGCATGTTTGCCTATATCACACAGAATTGGCGGGGCCGTCCCCTCATCAGCCATGAAGTCATCGTGAACTTGATTGGCAACACGACCACACAAACAGGGCTCCACATTCAGGCGGCTCTCGATCTCAAGCACTATGCGACCGGCAAAAAAGTGCCGGACGAAGCTTTGGCAGCCGTGCAGATCGAACGCGACCCCTTCCATGGGGAGTGGAATTACACCATTGGACCAGCCAATGTGACCAATTGATCATATTATTTCTGCGCGGATACTTACCGAGCAGGTGCGCGGTATCGTCAAAGTCGTGACCGCCGTTGCCAACGGTGACCTCACGCAGAAGCTGACAGTGAATGCCAAAGGCGAAGTCGCGGCCCTGGCCGAAACGATTAATAACATGACGGACACACTGGCCACCTTCGCTGATCAGGTCACCACTGTGGCCCGCGAGGTGGGTGTGGAAGGTCGTCTCGGCGGCCAGGCCAATGTCCCCGGCGCTGCCGGTACGTGGAAAGATCTCACGGGTAATGTCAACCTGCTGGCCGATAACCTGACCAACCAGGTGCGCGCCATCGCCGAGGTCGCCACCAACGTCACCAAGGGCGACCTGACCCGCTCCATCCAGGTTGAGGCGCGTGGCGAGGTCGCTGAGCTGAAAGACAATATCAACACGATGATCGACAACCTGCGGCTCACCACTGACCGCAATACTGAGCAAGACTGGCTCAAGACGAACCTGGCACGGTTCACTGGTATGTTGCAGGGTCAGCGCGATCTGGCCACCGTCGGGCGCTTGCTACTGTCGGAGCTGGCGCCGATGGTCAATGCCCAGCAGGGGGTGATTTACCAGATGGAGGGCGAGGAGGCGTCAGGCATGACGCTGCTCTCAGCCTTCGCTGACGAAGGGCGAGACGGGCATCGCCAGTATATACAGGTTGGTGAGGGGCTGATCGGCCAGTGCGCAGCAGAGAAGCGGAGCATGTTGATCACCGACCTGCCGTCGCACACGATACCAATCCGCTCGGGGCTGTTTCAGGCGGTGCCACGTAACATCATTGTGCTGCCGGTGCTCTTCGAGGATCAGGTCAAGGCGGTGATCGAGCTGGCCTCGCTGAGTGCTTTCACTGCCTCACACCTGGCGTTTCTCGAACAGCTGACGGCCAGTATCGGCATCGTGCTCAATAGCATCGAGGCCACCATGCAGACTGAAGGGCTGCTCAAACAGTCGCAGCAGCTCGCTACCGAGCTCCAGACGCAGCAGACAGAGCTGCAGCAGACCAACGAGCAGCTAGCGCAGAAAGCCCAGCAGCTCGCTGAGCAAAACGTCGAGGTGGAGCGCAAGAACCAGGAAATTGAACAGGCGCGCCGGGCCCTGGAAGAGAAGGCTGCCGAACTGGCCCTGACCTCCAAGTACAAGTCTGAGTTTCTGGCCAACATGTCGCACGAGCTGCGTACGCCGCTCAACAGTATCCTGGTCCTGGGCCAGCAGCTCACGGACAACCCCGACGGCAA
>JBMDXC010000347.1:0-2838 GCA_048594805.1 Candidatus Entotheonellaceae bacterium
TCTGTCGAAAATCTTCCGTGCCAAGTTCCGTGACCTGATGAAACAGGCTAAATTGTTTGATCAGCTTCCCGCCGCGCTCTGGCAGATCGACTGGAACGTTAACTCCCAAGCGGTTAACTCCAGTGAAGCGACTCTGAAATACCTCGCTCCCTACGTCTTCAAAGTCGCCATCTCCAACTCGCGCATCTTTGGCATCCAAGACCGCACCGCGCTCATTCGCTACCGTAAGCCTCACAGTGAGCGACCCAGAATCCTAGCCCTTGAGGTCATGGAATTCATCCGCCGTTTCTTGCAGCATGTGCTGCCAACTGGTTTCATGAAGATCCGCTACTACGGCTTTATGAATCCCAACTGCAAGATTGCACTCGATCGGATTCGTGGCCTGATCGAATTGAGCTACGGTTTTGCCGTCGATCTGCCGGTTCCCGAAATCAAGCCCCCTCGACGCAGTAGCTGCCCCAGCTGCTGCGGCTTGTTAAAGTTCTGCTCGGTGTTGCCAGCCGCCAAACTTCTGCGACTATCCGGATAATCGCATCCTCCCAGCCTGATATCCGATCCCAAAACCGTTGCGAGAATGGCAAAAGCAACTGCGCCAAAGTGCGCCCACGTTGCCGATCAGCTTCTATCGGTCTATCGTTTTGTGTGGAAAACGGAAAGAAAAGCCAGATCTAAGTAAACTCTAAGACCACAAAATTCCTGGCGCGCCGCTGCGTTCACAAATTTCTGACCCTCGTTTCCTCCCGCGAAAACCCCACGGCACAATCTTTACCCTTATATGGAACGCCTGTCTATCAACCGCCGGGCTTCTTGAACCCTGGATTGAAACGACTCGGAAGTCGCCTCAATCCTTTCTTGTTATGCGCATTTCTCGAATCCTGCGTACATAAACAGCGGCGATGCGCCGACTGCCATCGCGGATTTGAGTTACACCAATTCTGTGCTCTATTCGGATATACCCGTCATCGCTTGCTGCATCGCCGTTCGCGCAGCTGCCAGGGTCTGTGCATCTGCGAGGTCAGGGCGGCCTGTCCCATACGGCGGCTGTGGCGCGTACTCCATGATCAGTTCGATGACCCGTCCCACGCTCTCGCCAGCCCAGTGCCCCGCCACGGTGATACCGAAATCGACACCCGCCGTGATGCCACCACCGGTGAGCCGATTGCGGTCGACGCAGACGCGCTCGCTGCTGGGCTCAGCGCCGAATTGCGTCAAGGCTTCCCGCGCGCCCCAGTGCACCGCAGCACGGTAGCCTCGCAGCAGTCCAGCAGCCCCAAGCAACAGGGAGCCTGTGCACACACTGCACACCCAGCGAGCACGCGACCCGCGATCAGCTAGAAATGCGATTGCGGCGGAATCACCCAGCAGGTCCAATGTGGGCTTCGCACCGCCCCCGACAACGAGGACATCTGGATCAGTCCAAGCATCCTCAAAAGTGTTCGTCGCTTGCACGCTAAGGCCGCAGTCCGTGGGCACCGGACCGGAACAGTGCCAGGCATACTGAACTTCGTAGCCGGGCAAGAAACTCCACGCTTGCAAGGGACCGACCAAATCCAACAGGGTCATGCCGGGATATACCAGGGCCAACACTTTCATAGCGTGCCCTGCTTCAGGTAACAAACATTCTTTTACAGCAGCGACTAACTACAGACCCATTAGGCTAATTCTTGTAGCGGCCTAAACGTTTGGGGCGAGGGGCACGGCCTGCCGCATCCGTTTCCGCTCAACGTTAGGCACGGCACACTAGAGCTGACTCTGCAAGAAGCGCAAAAGACGCGGCGCCAAAAAGCCCGTATAGCTGGTCGGTTCGTCGATAGGCTCCGACATCCAGAAATGTGGTGCCCCTGGCACAATCACCGTCCTTACAAAAAATCCCGCCTGTTTGAGTGCCCTCACAAACACCTCTGACTGCGAAGTTGGATCAACAATATCGTCTTTCGTGCCCCATACCACCAAAAATGCAGTCTGGTTGTTGTCGATCGTCGTATACGTGAGCGGCGAAGTCTCATAGAACAATTGTTTGCTTTTCATAGGACTTTTGCCTAACCAAGCTTCAGTGACTTGGTCACGCGGACGTGTCAATTGATCGTGGTGCCACTGAGCCAGCAGATCATAGACACCATAGACGCCGACCACCACTTTAACCTTCGTACTCACCCCAGCATACGGGTCGCTCGCATAGGCCTGACAGAACGGGGGTGTGTCGCCTGTCAGCGCTACGAGCGATGCGAGGTGGGCACCCGCGGAATCTCCGATGCAGCCAATCCGATTCGGATCCACTTTGAGTGCTGCCGCTTTGCTCCGCAGATATTGCACGGCAGCACGGGTATCATGAACTGCCGCCGGATAACGGTTTTTGGTGCCGGCTAATAGGCGATAGTTAACGGAAAACAGAACATACCCATGCTCCGCCAGATATGGTCCCCAGTATTGGTAATGTGCAGCCGCTCCCCGCTCCCAGCCCCCGCCATGCAATGCAACCAACGAGGGATATGGGCCGCTTCCTAATGGCGCGTAATAGTCGGCTGTCAAGACGTCGCCGTCGTGGACACCAAATTGGAGGTTTTTTCTGATGTCTACATCGTGCGCCTCGGCCATGTCACACCTGAGTTTTGTATTAAACGACCATTTTGAGTTCTCGAAGAAATAGGCCTAACGCGAAGCTCAGGCGTCGCGCTTCGTGATCGCTCTGAAGCTGTTGGTTCAAGTAAGCCGCTGCGCGGCAGTTAATCCCACCTGACCTTCGCTGCTATCCGATCGCCGTCGTTCTTAGTAAAGCTCTCCTATCTTTTTTCGGAAGGAGAACTTTTATGAACGATTGGTATCAACGCATGATCGCTG
>JBMDXC010000348.1:0-3195 GCA_048594805.1 Candidatus Entotheonellaceae bacterium
GTGTGTTGACGTATTTGTCAGCTTTGCTTATTGAAACAACAAAGATGTATCTTCTCTCAAGTAGCAGTGATTTCTGATGAATTAGCGAGGTAGATCTATGCCCATGGCTCGCGCACGCTGGGTGGCATACCATGCAGCCAGACATGGCGAGACACGGCCAAGACCATAGAGGATTGCCCCGACTATCGGCTGCACCCACAGGGGTGTCCATGCCACTACACCGGCCGCAGCCAGGAAGAGGCATGTCCAGCCGAGAGTCATGACCACATTCGTTTCGTGGAACAGGGACGTAGACCACGTTGCCGGCGGCGTATGCCGGCGTGCGATGTAGGTGGTCCACGGCACACCCAGCACGACCGTGACCAGCGAGCCAGCCGCACAGCCGACAAAGCTCCACGCCCCGATATTCACGTTTCTCCTTTGGTTCCTACCTGGCCGGGTATCTGTGTTGCCCCTGGTACTGGTGCGGGCACGGCCGGCGTGCCCGCCCCGGGGCCGCGCCGTTGCATAATACATCATACATTTATATCAGTTAATACTGTAGAATACATAAATATAATTTTATTTTTAATAAAATTAAATAGTCTAAGTACACCTTTCCCACAGAGAAGACAGCTCTACGACTGTCCTCTCTTGTCTTGATTTCCACATGGTGCTATCCCATACTCCTTTGCAAAGTCAGTGATAGGAGGGGAGGGAGGAAGATGTCTGGTGTGGAAGAGACTGCTCGCGTATATTAACGGAGGCCAAGACAGACGTGATCATCTGCGTTTACTGGGTCTTCGCACCCCTTAGTGATGAACCCTTCGGGACCTCCTGGAACGCCATGGTCTTCGTATACGGAGCTCCATGGAGTGCGGCGCGTGGACTGTCCATGACGGAGCGCCCCACCAATCGCCCTAACCGCGTGCGTATCTCGCTGGTGTCCGCGCCTCACCGGAAAGGGCGTGTAGCGTCACGGCCCGTCCTCGGGGCATCATGATGACGCTTCTCCAACACGGATTACCTGCTGAAAGACGACGAGGAGAATGAAGCCATGCAAGGCACATCGTTCATGGCGTGGGGGTCTAGATACGTGAGCCGCAGCCTGCTGGTGGTGTGGCTTATAGCCTCCCTCGCACTCCCTGCTGTGGGCCAGCAAGGGATACCGAGCGCGCCCCCAGCGACACCGACTCCAGCGGGCCCCACAGATGAGTTCGACCGTGGCGTGCCGCGCAGTGCCATGCAGGGTTTCCTAAAGGCGTGCCGCGACGGAGATTACGACCGGGCAGCAACGTATCTGGACCTCAGCCGTCTGAAGCAGCGCGACCGTGCCGTGGCAGGTCCGACTCTCGCGCGCCGTCTGAAAGTCGTGCTTGACCATACCTTATGGGTGGACTCAGAGGCGCTCAGCGATGACCCCAGTGGCCACCTTGATGACGGGTTGCCGCCGTACCGTGAGCGGGTCGGCACCATTCGCACCTCGCGAGGGCCGGTCGATATCCTCCTGCAACGCGTCCCGCGCGAGGATGGGGTCTTGATCTGGAAGGTCTCGGCTCTGACCGTCGCGAAGATCCCTGCGCTGGACCAAGAGTTCGGCTACGGGCTACTAGGCGAGTGGTTACCGGCTCCCCTCTTCGAGATCAGCTTCCTCACGGTCGAGCTATGGCAGTGGATAGGTTTGATCGTGCTCCTCACGATAGCCGTATGTGTGGCATGGATACTCACTGCGCTCATCGCCCGCCTGGTACGCTCCCTCGAACGCCGTGGGCGCGCTCTGCGCGCAGACAAGCTGGGGCAGGTACTGGTGAGACCGGTGCGCTTGGGGATTGCGATCACGCTCTTTTACGCTGGTTCCTTCCTCCTCGCGCTGTCCCTCCCGGTCCGTGGCCTCTTCACCGCAAGCGCGAAAGGCCTCGTGACCGCAGCCATAACGTGGTTGGCCCTGCGGCTCATTGACGTGCTCGTCGTGTGGATCGAAGACCTCCTCATGGCGCGTGGGCGCGCCACGGCGGTTGCGGTACTGCCGCTGGCCCGGCGCACTGCGAAAGTAGTGGCGATCGCCATGGCTTCCTTGGCGCTCCTGCAAAATCTAGGATTCAATGTCAGTGGCTTGATTGCGGGGCTCGGGATCGGCGGTCTCGCCGTGGCCCTGGCAGCCCAGGAGACGGTGAGAAACTTCTTCGGCGGCATCGCGTTAATTACCGACCAGCCCGTCCGCGTCGGCGATTTCTGCCGTTTTGGGGACAAAATGGGCACCGTGGAGGACATCTCCATTTGGTCCACGCGGGTGCGCACGCTCGAACGCACGGTCGTCTCGATTCCCAACGGGCAGTTCGCCGGCATGCAGCTAGAGAATTTTGCCCGGCGCGACCAGATCTGGCTCCATACCACCGTTGGTCTCCAGTATGGCACGACGCCTGAGCAGGTGCGGCGTGTGCTGACAGACTTGCGGTCGATGCTCGATGCGCATCCTCAGGTGCGTCACGAGAGCGCCCGCGCCCGCTTCGTAGGCTTTGGAGGTCCCTCGCTGCACATCGAGATCTCCGCCTACATTCGCACAGCGAAGCTCGACGAGTTCCTCGCTATCCGTGAAGACATTTGCTTGCAGATCATGGATATTATTGAACGCAGCGGCGGACGGATCGCCGCGCCGTAGCGGTCGCTGCCATGCGCGACCAGAGGACGTCGAGCTCAGCGCCAAGGCTTGTGCTCTCCAGGCGCAGGGTTTATAGTGCCTCCCATGATCACGTCGAGATAAGGAGCACCACCTATGCCCATTGCGCAGCTCCCTGGCAATCTGCGTCTCTATTATGAGGATGACAATTATACAGATCCATGGGCACCATCGGAGACCGTCATCCTGCATCACGGCAATGCCAAGAATTCCCAGCTCTGGTACGCCTGGGTGCCGCTGTTAGCGGGGGAGTTCCGGGTGATCCGTCTGGATGCCCGCGGCTTCGGCAAGTCCTCCATCCCTGAACCTGGTTATCCCTGGTCCCTGGAGGGCTTTGCGACAGATGTGGCGAACCTCATGGATTATTTAGAGATCGAGAAAGCCCATGTGGTGGGCGAAACCATCGGCGGGACCATTGCGCTGCAGTTCGCCTACCAGTTCCCGCAGCGTCTCCATACGGTCACCACGTGTACATCGCCATATAAATTTCGCGGCGTCCCTACTTATCTGGAATACTATAACCTGGTGAAAGAAAAGGG
>JBMDXC010000349.1:0-6591 GCA_048594805.1 Candidatus Entotheonellaceae bacterium
CACTTTACCGTCGATTCCAGCGCCAGTATCAACCGGCTCAACGAGCAAATTACGAGTCAAATCGGCATCTTTCCCTTCAGTTCCTCGGTCAGTGGCTTTACCTTTGCATTCGATCCGTCCCTCGGGACGTTTCTGCGTACCACCGAAACTCTGGGTCCCCTGTTCGCCGAACGGGCTCCGACGTTGGGAGGCGGCAAGCTTAACCTCCATTTCTCGTATACCTTTTTCACCTACGATACCTTTGCCGGCGAGAGCCTGAGTCATTTCCCCGTCACGGCCCGACACGAACCTGACGTCATCGGTTTCCCAGATACGCGTGAACAGTTCGAGTTGGATACGGTGCGCATCGACCTCGACATCAAGCTGCGCGTCCAGATCTTTGCCTTTGCCGCCACTTATGGCATCACCGACCGCCTGGATGTCGGCGTCTTTCTCCCCGTTACCAGTGTCGATATGGACGTGAAGAGCCATGCCCGGGTCATGGTGTCCCCCGGCAATACCCTCGTTCCCAATGTGCATACCTTTGAGGGCGGTCCCGAGAGCCCGGATGACGCCGCCCACGGACATGCGTTCGGCCTCGGGGATGTCGTGCTACGCGCCAAGTATTCGCTACTCAAGGGCGACGTGATTGATATTTCTGGGGCCTTCCTGACCACGTTAGCCACAGGCAACCATGAGGACTTTCTTGGCTCTGGCGCGACCACGCTACGCCCGTTCCTGGTCTTGTCACGGACTCTGTTCGAGGTGTTGACGCCGCATCTGAATATTGGCTATGAGTTTAACCTGGACCGTGGCCACCAAAGTGCCGTGCAGTATGCCCTTGGCGTCGATGTCGGCACCGCCACCTGGACTGTGGCCGGCGAGCTCCTGGGAAGCCACGAACCAGCAGGGGATGGCATTGGTGACCATATCCTTAACGGCTCGTTAGGAGTAAAATGGAATCCCTGGAAACAGTTGCTGGTATTGGCCAATGCCCAGGTGCCTTTCAACAGGAATTCTGGCCTGCGTTCGGACCTGATTCTGACATTTGGCGCCGAATATAGCTTTTAGTAGGAGTGATATGCGCATGGCAGAGGGGTGGAAGCGTACACGGCACACAATGCTGTGGTATGGTCAGATCATCCTGGGTCTGCTCTGGCTCTTGCCGCTTAGCCAGGCCAGGGCAGAGGACATCGTGATCCTGAAAAGCCATGACCTCGAACCATTCAATCAGGCTGTGGCTGGCTTTGTTGCCGCGTGTCCAGTGCATATCGCCGAATACGACTTGCGCGGCACCAAGAAAGAGGAAAGTAGCATTATCCAGCATCTCACCGCCGCCAAACCGCACCTCATCGTAGCTATTGGTCCCCTGGCCGCGCAGGTCGCCAGAGAACACCTGCGGGATGTCCCGATGATCTTTGTCATGGTATCCAATCCGCCCAAGCATGGTCTCCAAGGCGCCAATCTGGCTGGTGTCTCGCTCGATATTCCTGTGCAGACGCAGTTAGCCAGGTACAAAGCTCTCGTGCCTACACTGCAAACGCTCGGGGTGATCTACGATCCCACGAAGACCGGCGCGATGGTGACGGAAGCCCGCGGCACCGTCGCTACTTTAGGACTCCAACTGCTCGCTGCACCAGTGTCCACACCCAAGGAAGTCCCAGCGGCTTTGCGGAGTCTCCTGGGGAAGATTGATGCGCTCTGGATGGTACCAGACGATACCGTGGTGACCCCGGAGTCGTTCAAATTTCTCTTACTCACAGCATTGGAAAACAATCTCCCGTTTGTGACAGTCTCGGACATCTTTGTCGAAGCAGGCGCCCTGGCGTCGCTCTCCCCTGACTATACTGACGTGGGTCGGCAGGGCTGTCAGCTCGCCACGGACATCGAGAATGGTCGGCTGCGCCTGGGGGAGGTCATGGTAGTGCCTCCAGCCAAGGTGAATCTCGCGATCAATCTCAAGACGGCCAGTAAGATTGGCCTGACGCTCCCGCCAGAGATTATCCAGTCTGCGAACAAAGTGTATCGCTAGCAAAGGCGATGGTCGCATGGAAACAGCCATAAAGCCGACAGGCCATACCCGGCCCAGCAGGGTATCACTCAAGGTCAAAGCGATGGCCTTTATCAGCCTGATGATTCTGGCCGTGGGTGCTAGTTTAAGCTGGTACTTACTGCGGCAGACCAGGGAAGTGCTCACCGAGGAGCTGCAGAAGCGCGCCATATCACTGGCACAAAACCTCGCACATACCAGCAAATACGGGGTCTTAACCGAGGACGAGGTCATTTTGCGCGAGTTGATCGAGGGTACTCTGCAAGAGGACAGCGTGCTCTTCGTGCTCATTGCCGATGCCGAGGGCAAGGTGCTGGCGCAACAATTGAAGCCGCAAGCCCAGGCCATACCGGATGTGGCGGCGCTGGCCCTCCAGCATGCCGTGGCGCTGGCGCCGGCGGTGACAACCACATCACTGCACTACCACGCTCTCGGCACGCAGAGTATCTACCACGTGGCGGCGCCGGTCGAAACGGCTGAGGCCACATCAAGCCACAACGAGGGGCGCCTGACCACGGCCATGTGGCTCCTGAGTAAAACCACCGCTACCGCTGCGGATGGACCTGCCAAGACGGGCAGGCGCGGCAGTGTGCAACTGCTGCTGTCACTGGAGAATATGCAGGCAAGCGTACGCCAAACACTCGTCACCGGGATCGGTTTAACCCTCGGAACCATCTTCATAGGCGTTCTCGTGTCGTTCGGCTTTTGCAACTATGTCCTCACGCCAGTGCAAGCCATGGCCCATGCGGCCGCCCGCATCGCTACAGGGGATTTGTCGCAGCGGGTCACGGTGCAAGGAGGCGACGAAATCGGTCTGTTGGCCATGACGTTTAATCACATGGCAGCGTCGCTTGACCAGATAACCCAGGCGCAACAACAGCGCCTGACAGAGCTCTCTGCCCTGCATGCCATTGGCCTGGTCATAAGTTCAACCCTGGACCTGGATCGGCTCATCGCTCTGGCCCTGGACGCTATCGTGCAACACCTGGGCTATAACCGTGCCAGGCTCTTCCTGGTGGACACCGGGAAGCAGGCCCTGGTCCAGGGACGCATTGCCGGTGCTTCTGAGGAGATACGGGCGCAGTTACGGACCATCGACATCCCCCTCCGCCCAGGTGGAGGATTGCACGCCCAGGTGGCGTTGACTGGGGAACCCGTCTTGGTGGAGGACGTGGAGCGGGTCAGAGACCAGGCCTATAAACCAATGCTCGACCTACTGAACCCCCACTCCTTGGTCGTGCTGCCGCTCAAGCTCGAAGGTCGCGTCCTGGGCGTCTTGTCGGTCGACAATGTCCGCACGCAGCGCCCGCTCACGGTGGCGGACCAACACCTTCTGGCTACCCTGGCGAACCAACTGGCCATTGCTATTGCGAACGCCTCAGCCTATCGGCAGATTGAGCAACTGAACATCAGTTTAGAGGCCAAAGTCCAGGAACGCACCGAAGCCCTGCGTCTGCAGCAGCAAGAACTTCAGCAAGTCAATATCCGCCTGGAAGTGGCAAACCGCCACAAATCAGAGTTCCTGGCGAACATGTCGCATGAGCTGCGCACGCCGCTCAACGCCATTATCGGCTTCTCTGAGGTGCTGCTGGAAAAGATGTTCGGCGATGTGAACGAGCGGCAGGAGGAGTATCTCAACGATATCCTCAGCAGTGGCCAGCATCTGCTCAGCCTGATCAACGATATTTTAGATCTCGCCAAGGTTGAGGCGGGGAAGATGGAGTTGGAACTAGGCATGTTCGACCTCAGGCAGGTGTTGGAAGGCAGTCTGGTCATGGTCAAAGAGCGGGCCCTGGCGCACGGTCTGACGCTGTCCCTCGACATGGCGGATGACCTCAGCGTGATCACTGGCGACGAGCGCAAAGTGAAACAAATTCTCTTCAATCTCCTCTCGAATGCCGTGAAATTCACCCCGGACAAGGGTAAAGTCGGCATTGTTGCCAAACGTGTAAACGGTGCTGTCCAGATTGCCGTCTGGGATACCGGGGTAGGCATTGCTCCAGAAGAGCAACAGCGCATTTTTGAGGAGTTTCAGCAAGTTCGGCACGGGCTCGCTGGCAAAACCGAGGGGACAGGCCTGGGATTAGCCTTGACAAAAAGGTTTGTCGAGCTGCATGGAGGCATTATTTGGGTCGAGAGCACCCCAGGCCGTGGCAGCACCTTTACGTTTACCCTACCCATCTCCGGTGTGGGGACACCATCCATACTGGCGCTATGTGAGGACACAACGCCAGAGCAGCGAAGTGAGACAGCGGCCATGAGTCCGTTAGTGTTGGTCATCGAAGACGACCCCAGGGCCGCAGACCTCTTCTATATCTATTTGACAGAGGCAGGGTACAGCGTCAATATTGCCAGGGATGGGGAAGAAGGGTTAGCCAAGGTCAAGCAACTCTCTCCCAATGCCGTTATCCTAGATGTGCTGTTGCCCAGGGTGGATGGGTGGGCCTTTCTCACGCAAGTCAAAGCAGATCCCACTACCAGGGGTGTGCCGGTCATTATTGTGTCGATCATCGATCAAAAAGGTAAAGGGTTTGCCCTAGGCGCCGCAGATTATCTGGTCAAACCGATCCAGAAAGGTGAACTCCTGAGGACCCTAGGGACCTTCAGCCTGACCTCGAAGGTACGGACTGCTCCCGTCAATATTCTCGTCATTGACGATGACCCCAAAGCCGTGGAACTGGTGGCAACGGCTCTGGAACCGGAAGGGTTTCACGTTCTCAGGGCCTACAATGGTGAGACTGGCGTGGCAATGGCGGAGACGGAGCGGCCAGATCTGGTTATGCTCGATCTGCTGATGCCAGGCATGAACGGCTTTGAGGTGCTCGACTGTCTCGCACAATCGCCAGTGACAAGACGGCTACCGATCATCATTTTCACGGTCAAGCAGCTGACGGCTGAGGAAAAACAGCGTTTACATGGGAGAATTGCCCAGTTAGCTCAAAAAACGACATTGAGTCAGAAGGATGTGGCTACCATGGTCAAAGACGCTTTGCGACGCACCTTGGGAGAGAGGACATAGCCATGCCAGGTGAACTCATTCTCATCGTGGAGGACAATCCGAGAAATCTCAAACTGATTCGTGATGTGTTGCAATTTCAAGGCTACACGACCCTCGAAGCCGAAACCGGGGAAGCCGGTGTGGCTCTCGCCCTGGAACGGCAACCAGCCCTGATCCTGATGGACGTGCAACTCCCTGGCATGGACGGCAGCACGGCCATGCAGGCGCTCAAGGCTGATACGAGCACGCAACACATTCCCATTATCGCCCTGACGGCGCTTGCGATGAAAGGCGATGCAGAGCGTCTGCTGGCCGAGGGGTTTGACGGCTATATGGCGAAGCCGATCGCCATTAAAGAGGTCTCAAAGATGGTCGCGGGTTATTTGCGAGGACAGCTTTAACGCCCACGCCGGGAGTTCGATATTCACTCCAGATTACCCAAGGGGTACTGCCAATGGTCGCACCACAGGCGAAGATCCTCGTCGTCGATGACGAGGTGAAAAATGTCAAGCTGCTGGAAGCCTTGCTGCTGCCTAGAGGCTATGAGGTCGTGACAGCCTCCAATGGCGAGGAAGCGCTGTTACAAGTGCAACAGGAACAGCCGGACCTCATCCTCTTGGACATCATGATGCCGGTTATGGATGGCTTCGAAGTCTGCAAAATTCTCAAAGATAATGCCGACACGCGACTAATACCCGTGGTCATCATGACGGCGCTGGGGCAGGTAGAGGACCGCATCAAGGGCATCGAAGCCGGGGCCGACGACTTCCTGACCAAGCCCGTACACCGTGACGAACTGCTGGCACGCATTCGGACCTCACTGCGTCTGAAGCAGACTATCGATGGCAAGATGGATACGCTCCAGCTCACGCGGGAGTATCTGGCCAAGTTCGTACCACAAGCGGTTCAGCGGCTTATTGAGACTAATCCAAGGATGTCAGTGTTAGAAAAACGTGAGCAGGATGTTTCCGTGCTCTTTCTCGATATGAGTGGGTACTCCAGACTCAGCGAAACCCTCTCACTGGTACAGGTGAACGACCTGGTGGAGCGCTATTTTTCCAGTTTTTTGGATTGTATCCACGCCCATGGGGGCGATATCAACGAAACCGCTGGTGATGGTTTGATGGCCATCTTTGCCGACCCCGACCCACACGGACATGCCAGGCGCGCCGTGCAAACGGCTCTGGAGACGCTCCAACGCACCATGCAACTGAACATGCAGTTCCAGGATATGGCGGTGCCCATCGCCGTCCACCTGGGGATTAATTCGGGTCCGGCGCTCGTCGGCCTCACCAAATTAGAGGGGGCGAGTGGAGCACGTTGGACCTACACTGCCTCAGGCGCTGTCACGAATATCGCGGCTAGAATTGCGGCGCTGGGCGAGGCGGGCACAGTGCTCGTTGGCCCCGAGACAGCCCGACGGATTACCGGGCTCTTCCCTGTGCGTCAACTCGGTATGCGCCAATTAAAAAACATCACTGACGCCGTGATGGTCTACCAAATCCTGGGGCACATGGGGAGGCTAGGAGAGCCGCTGTGAGGCAGAGGCCAGTGCCTCACCAGC
>JBMDXC010000035.1:0-2840 GCA_048594805.1 Candidatus Entotheonellaceae bacterium
AGCGCTGCCAATTGCTCGCACTGGGTGCGATTTTATTGTACCAAATAGTTCTGTTGTATCAATACCAGCGACAGCAACCCGTCGGTATCGGTGTCAAAGCCTTGCTGCGAGCGGCATGATTTATGACCACGTCTCAGCTAGATAAAACGCTCATCCAGGATTACAGGAACGTGTTGCGCTCGGTAATGTAGCCGGAGCAGCGCACGCAGGAGGTCGCTTGGTTCCTTGACCAGCTCCGGGGGTCACTTCGAATACATACTGCAAGATAAAATCTTTGGTGGCATTATCGCCCAACTTGCCTGGGGGATGCTGGTGTTGCGCGTGAAAGAGCGCGTCAAACTCACTCCGACCAAGTGCTGCGACCACTGGAGCACTCAAGTTGGGGAACAGGTGCCCCAGAGTCAAGGTGAGATGTCTGCCAGCCTGCAAGAGGTCATATGGCAGAGCATGGAGGTCTTCGGCCTCTATCCGGAGAATAAGACCTTGCTCAGTCGATTCGTGCTGATCCCAGCACGTGTGAATTTGTTCGACGATTCGATGCCTCCACTCCCCAGCGGATAGCCCCCTCGACGGAGCTTTTGGTAGGCCGTTCGGCCCCGATGCTCATTGAGATAGTCCCAGCAATTGGCAATCGCTTTTTCAGCTTCGTCTGACTGCACCTGCATACGTTTCAAGCCCCCCAGCACGAGGCCCACTTTGCCCAGGTAAAGCCGGGTCATGGTCGCTTCCACCCACTCTACGGCCTGCACCGAGGAGTCATAGTGGGCTTTGGCTACCCTATAGAGGTACTGGGCACAGAGAGAATAATCAAGCACCTGACGGGCCTGGGGAAACAGGGCTTGGACGTGTTTCCCTATCCACTCGGCCCCATCACAGACGACGCAGAGGCGCACCTGCTCTTCCGGAATCACGCCAGCCTCTTTAACTTGCTTGAGGGCCTCACCGAGTTGCTCCTCATTTGGTACCTGATGCCAACTGAGCACATGGACGATGCGCTCGCCATCAAGCAGAGAGAAGCGCAAGCCCTTCGCGACGCGCCACTGGCCCCGCCACCGCCTGGCCCGTTTGCCCCTGCGCCCCGCGCAGGGCTCTCGGGCACTGTCGGGACGGGTCGGCACAGAGGCCCCATCAATGCCCAGTACCAACACCGGACGACGAAAGCGCCCCGCTGACACAGAGGCGATGCGCCGCTCAATCTCCTGTCGCGACGGTGTCACGTCCAACACCGTCAACCCCGTGCCCGCTTGGTTGGTCATGGTGTGCATCCGTTCGCTCCCGAAGGGCATCCCCGTCAGCTCCCCCAGAGTGACTGGGCTGTGTCATACGGCACTTCGGTGACCAACGTCGCCGCGGCGTGTTGCATGTCGAGCTGTTTACTGCCCGCCACCAAACCCAGCGCGTCGTCGAGGGGAGAGAAACCCGTGCGCCAAGCGCGACAGTAGAAATAGGGTCGCTCCAGCTCCACCGGCCCCACCATCGTCTCGACCGTGCGCCCGACGTGCTCTTGCGCCTTGAGCACACGCGTACACCTCGGACAGCTGGCCTGCGTGCGCTGGCGTTCACCCTCGTGGGCATACTTGACGATCGTCTCGGTGATACCCCCGGTGAGTTGCTGGCGCACGTCCCACACCGTGGCGGTCACCTCCGATAAGAGTGCTGGCGGCTCATGCCACTGCTGCTCGAGGGTATCGAGCCATTGGTCAAAACGCTCGTGAAGCTGTTGGCGTAAGGTGGCCCATTGTTTTCTTGCACGGACCTCCTCGAACGCGATAACCTCAGCGGCTCCCATGGGTGACTCCTCGTGTGGCAGGATGCAGTAATGCTCTCCTGCTGCTTATAGAGGTATCACCTGTGGGACGTCAGAATCACCGAATGCTCCCGTAGCCGACGACCTCGCTTATCTTGGGGAAGGTATAGGACACTCCCAGTGCAGCCAGATGCTCTTCGAGTTCGGCCACCAGAATATCACGGAGCGACATGGTGGTGGTGCCAATCTCAGTACGGACCACCTTGAACTTCCCAGCGATGCAGGCCGCACTGGCTGCCACCTGTGCATGCGTGAGCGCTTCGGTCAATTCAGCATGTTCGGCAATTGCAGAGATAACGAACATGAGATGAGACTTCCCGGTGCCATAGTTGCCTACAACAAGGAGCCCTTTATTATCTGCAGGCTGTTCAAATTGCAACTGCGGGAAGACTACGGCTATGAGCCGCTCGGCCATTTCGTCTGAAATAACGTATGTGGCAACAAGCTGGTGGGCCTCGCTGCGTTCATTAGCATCACGCAGCCGGATGATCGTCTCAATGGGATCAAACTGGATAAGATCGCCGTATTGCATAATGTCGGCCCTCTCTTGCCTGCTCTATCTGCCGCCAATCAGGAGCCAACTTCTGGACACACAATCACAAGGTCTTCGAGTGCGTACCGCCGATACTCTGGATGATCGGGGGTTGCATACGTCAGGTGGCCAGCGCTTACTGTTCCGTTCCAGACAGCAACCACTGTTCGATCCCGTGCCACATCCTGCAGACAGCGGAGCGGATCGAGCTTGAGCGAGGTATCAAAAAGTATCTCGAGATTATCCAGCAATACTGCTTGCTCATGGGCTGTGCGGATGATGTCTCGTAAAAGTCGTGGCACCTGCAACTGCCGTTGCCGTTGCGTCAGCTCAAGCATACACCGGCTGAGTTCGAGATTCACTGATAATTCCGTGATTTCTCAGAGGTTTGATTTGTGTAGCCTTAGGGAATACCCTCGATGAAAATGCGAATGATTTCATCATCGGAGGGCATCCCATGTGGCAGCAAGAATTTCTCTGGTTTTTTACCATCTTTCATCA
>JBMDXC010000350.1:0-3286 GCA_048594805.1 Candidatus Entotheonellaceae bacterium
GGCCACCCAGGTGCAGCATCCTCGGTCCTTCAGCACAGATCGAGATGGGGATACGGCTGCGCACAGCCGTGGCGGCCCAGCGCACCCGCTGCGGACGGTCTTGATATGAGGCCGTCCCATGGTCCAGCAGATCGCGCACACAGGTCACGTAGTCCTCGATACGCGGCCGCGAGGCAGCCTGATAGCCTATATTGAACACCGCACTATCGCCACTGGCGATATCCATGAAGGTCCGTCCATTCGTGAGACTGTCAATGGAAGCAAGAAACGACGCCATCACCTGCGGCTCACGGGTGAGCGGGTTGGTAGGCCGTGGCCCAATGCGCGCTCGCACTGAGGCCATGGCCATGAGCGTGGTGCGCACAAAGGTGTCGCCACCAATAAAGGCGGAGTCGAGCGTGCCAATGGCTTCAGCACCATACGCCTCCGCCATACGGACGAGATCCATAAACTTCTGCGTGTCTTCTCGACGTAGCAGGGGTGTCCCGGCATTGACGGTAATACCGAACGCCACTTTCATGGATAGTCTCCTTCTCTCATAGCGGCACGTAGCGCACCTGTCCTTCCCATTCCCCTAGCAGACTACATTCCGCAAGCAACACGAGATCTTCGATCACTCGACTGATGGGGGCTAATTGGCTGACTGCAAAGACGCCTGGCATAGGCAAACCGCTAGCGACCCGTGCATAGGCATGGGCCGTCATAGTACTGACATCGTGTGTGAGCACAACGCGTCCATCCTGTGCTGCCCGGTCCAGCACTATTGGATCTGGAGTTCCAGAAAGCTCTCTATCTTGAGCTCGCACTATATCTAGAGTGGGCAAGCGCCGGAGCAGGCCACGTACAATGTCATTATCAAAATCTTCGTCCACTAGAAAACGCAGCGCTACGCTCATGTCTGACGCGCACGACGGGCTAGCAAGCGCTCACGCACTCCTGCCGGTGGAAACCGTGTTTCATTCTCTCGACGCACTGCCTCCTCTTGATGGCGACGCGCCTCTAGATAAGCATCGACCTCTTCGCGAGACCACAGGTAATACGTGATAACAGCGTAAATGTCAGTGAGGTTGAGGGAGGGGTATTTGAGCAGAATCTCTTCGGCAGTACTCCCGTTATTGAAGGCGGTGATGATTGTCTCTAGCCGGACACGAGTTCCCCCCACACGCAGGACACCGGCGTCGTCTTCCTGAATGGGTGGTGGCTGCGCCACAAATGGTATTGGTAACTTCATGGTGGATTCCTTCTTAGAAGCAAAAGAGGAGCGACTTCACCCGGAGCGTTGACAAGCTCTGCCTCCAGACTGTTTCGTACCTTGTAGACCTCACGCGCTACACACATCGATACCCTGTTCGCCCTGCATGGCTTCTGCGCACCGTACCTTGCCAGTGTGCTCTACTGTCTACCTCTGGGTGCGAACGAGCCGGTAGTATCGCATGTAGCTCCTGTCAAGTGTGGTGGCATAATGTGGTCAATTCCCATACACTCTCTGTTTTGTTACATACTCGATAAGTTGGCCAGAGATTCCATGATATTGCAAGTTGCAATTCCTGACCTCCTTAGATTATCATAGTCCTATCTGTATACGAGTGACGAATCTTGTCAGTGGATGATGCCTCGGTGTACACGTGTTTAACCTATAATCTATATTCCACACCCGGTCGTTCAAGCCAAATCACTCTATGGGAGCCCCGCGGTGCTGTCAATGCCTCGCATCACCGTCCGTCAGAGACTAGCGAAGACTATGGCTCGTGTGACTCCGCCCTATTGCTTCCGGTAGTGTGAATGCAGTGGTTTGCCATGAGCCGCAGTTGGGGGGGTCGGGAGCAAAGGTGTGCAATGCCTGAGGTGGCTCTGGCTGGAAGCGAGCAACTCATGGATGAGTCAGATGTCAGCTTACTTGCTCAGCAGCCATTATGTTTAATAACGTGAAAACTCTCTGGACTGTCGTCTCATGCATACTATCTTCTCCCTAGACAATGCTGTTCTTGGACGACTCGACGCAGTGTCGGTGACACGCACCTTTCGTGACCTCCTCTGGTGTGAAGCCTTGAGATGTGGCTTATCTCCTCATAAGGCAGTAATTAGCTTGCGCACGAATGTAAGCGATGGGGGAATCGATGCCCGTGTTGATGGCTCACCGACCGTTGACTCCATACTCGTCTGGGGAACGACGTATTTTCAGGTGAAGGCCGGGGATGCATTCAAACCCTGGCGGCCAAGTTTGCTCAAGAAAGAATTCTTTGGCAGTCTCCAGGCTAAACCAAGTCGCGAGACACTCGCCCCAGGGATACGCGCTTGCCTCCAGTCACGTGGACAATATGTGCTAGTCACCTTTGGCCACGACCTCATTCCGGAACAGCACGCCAAAGCCAAATGCACTCTCATAGAGCTGCTCAAAGCGTGTGGGTACAAGCATCCACGCGTCGATGTGTTGGGACAGGGGCAGCTACGCAGTCTAATCGCACTCCTCCCGTCCCTCGCCTTGCATCTCCTCGAGAGAGCCGACCTGCCATTTCAGAGCTTCGATAGCTGGAAAGCCCGGGACGACATGGCACCCCCGTTACATGTTGCTGCAGCCCAATCCGACGCCATTGCAACCGTCCGCAAGGCACTGCAAGGCCAGGATTACCAGCATATCCGTGTGATCGGCGAGCCGGGCATTGGCAAGACACGTTTGGTGCTTGAAGCACTATCAACGGAAGACCTCGCACCCATGGTGATCTACAGCCCTCATGCAGAAGACTTCCAGCACAGTCGCCTGTTTAATGAACTGCTTCGTAGGGACCTGCACTCTCACGCCATCATGGTTATCGATGAATGTGCTGAAAAGGATCGGGCATCAATCTGGGGTGCGCTTAAAGGCAAGAAGAACATCAGGCTCGTGACGATTGATCACGGTCCTGAACATAGTCGGGACGACCAAATGCTCGTCGTTGACTGCCCGCAACTTCCTGAAGACCAGATTATGGCTATCCTTGCCTCGTATTTACCAAAGCATACGGGTGTCTGGCATTGGGCGCAGTGGTGCAGCGGCTCCCCGCGGGTTGCACACGCTGTTGGCAAGAACTTGCAGAAAACACCCGAAGATCTCCTCAAACCGCCCGCAACTGTACCAATGTGGGAGCGTTTTGTTGCTGGGTATGAACAGCTTGATAGTCAGAACGCCCGGGAGGCACTGGCCGTCTTACGCCATGTAGCGCTGTTTACGCGTTTCGGTTTTGAAGAGCCTGTCTCTGCAGAGGCGCAGTACATCTGTCAATGTGTGCAACGAGCGACCCCCTATATA
>JBMDXC010000351.1:0-17631 GCA_048594805.1 Candidatus Entotheonellaceae bacterium
ACCAGGTCCGGCGACCAGAGCGAAGGGGCCCCACCCGTTCCCTTTCCGAACACGGCAGTTAAGCCCTTCAGCGCCGATGGTACTGCACGGGACACTGTGTGGGAGAGTAGGTCGTCGCCGGGCTTGCTAGGAAAAGTCCTAGCTTTCTGTAGGCTTCTTCTTTTTACATGCGCTGGAGTTCCCGCCAGCTTGACGCACTCGCCACCAAAATTAACATATCACCACAGTTTAAGATTGTGTCTGCCGAAGGACTCAAAATAAACTCTCCTCCCTGATGTTTAATAGCTACGACGATAGCGCCCCATCGTTCGCGTAACCGCGATTCACGCAGCGTCTTCCCTACGAACTCTGAGTGCTCGCGTACCTCAATTTCACCCAATTCTGTGTGCTTCTCGGCATTGAAGACTACAGAATTCAAAAACTCGTTCACTGCAGGCTGCAGAAGCCCCAGAGCCATACGTTGCCCACCGATCGTGTACGGTGTCACGACACGATCTGCCCCGGCACGAAGCAGTTTCTCCTCCGTCTCCCGACCCGATGCACGCGCGACCACCTGCAGGCGCGGATTGAGCCCTTTCGCACTGATCACTACTAAAGCATTATCGGCATCACCCGAGAGCGCTGTCGCTAATCCTCGGGCATGGGTAACACCAGCAGTCAGCAGGATACGGTCGCTGGTCGCATCCCCCTCGACATGTAGGATATCATTCAGGCGCAATATCTCTAGCACTTTGGGATCCTGCTCAATCACCACAAACGCCAACTCCCGCCGTGTCAGTTCGCGGCCAATCTGGGCTCCCATACGCCCATATCCACAAACAATGTAGTGGTTGGAAAGCCGGTCAATTACGCGTTCCATACGACGCCTCCACCATGCATGACGGATGCGATCATCTAAAAGCGCTTCCATCATGCTCTGGGCAGCCCACGCCATTGTGCTGACCCCAAACAGAATCAGACCAATAGTAAATGCACGCCCTCTGTACGACAGAGGTTGCACTTCCCCAAATCCTACCGTGGATATGGTCGTTACTGTCATATACAAGGCGTCGAGGATCGTCATGTCCTCGAGAGTGTGATATCCAAGAGTCCCCACCACAACCAAAGCTCCGAGCACTGCCAGGGCTTGCCCCACTCTTTTCACGAGCGCTCCAGTCCAAACTCTCTGTCGATGGCAAATGGCAGTCCACTCAAGAGGCTGGCGTTAAGAGGGAGGAATAGTCTTGATATGGGATAATACAGGGATGCCCTGCAGCATAGTGATACGCACTGCCGGCAATCTCAGGGGTGAGAGCAAGAATAGTAGAAGACACAGTGCCATAGCGCTCATGGTCACGATGCATACAGATAGTTTCACGGTCCTTCACACCGATTTCGTGATCACGGCAGACTTGCTGCAAAAGCGGTAAACAGCGCCGCCATTCCGTAGATGGTGCGTGCTGGAGCAAACGACGTGCCCGACGGATGCGCACTGTCTCAAAATCGTTGATATTGCCATTGGCCAGAATATGTAACCCGGGCTCCAAACGGTGTACAGAGGCTTTCCCTTCGTAGGCTGCCCAGAGGATCTCATGATGATCCATCATAAGCAGATTAAAGGGATTGTAGCGTTCAGGAGACTCGCTTAGGAGGAGCGCAGCGGCCTCCGCTGCAGTCCTACAGTGTAAGGCTTCCAGACACAAAAGACCGCGCGAGCGACGTTGTGGATCGTTTTCTTGATCCTCCCGTATACGCCGATTAGTTAAGCCAATCACCAAGCCGTGAGTGTTAACTCCTAGCCAGGTGCCGCCAGCGCGCGTATCCCGCCCGCCCCATATAGCTGGGGTGTGGGCTAATTGGTGTGGCCCTTGTGTTGGACGGTCATAGTACTCATCGCGATTCGCCACGACAACCACAGGATACCCTGGGACACCTTTGTGAATCACCATCAAAAGGCACATATGCTCCCCATCGCATGTCTTGGGCTATTATCGAACCCAAGCGCTCCACCTCTCACTAGCATTTCCGTATGCCCTCTGTTAACATGCCAGCGCAGCAACACTATTGTAGCATAGCCTTCACGTACGCTATGGTTAAATGGCCAAGGATAGCCGGACGAAACACCGCGAGCGAGATAGCCACTCCATTGAAGGTACAGACGTGAACACTCGTATTCTTTGTGTCCTCCAGGGCTTGATGTTGTATATTCTGGCAACTGTGCATCCCGCAGCGACTGCCACGGGAGATGCGCAAGCCGGGAAAGCAATTTATGAACGCTCATGTGTAGGCTGTCACGGTCTCACTGGCCAGGGGGGACGCATGGCCGCTATGTTAGCAGTGACACCGCGCAACCTCGCAGATCAAGCATATATAGGTACACGGTCTGATCAACAGCTCTTTGACGTGATTAGTAAAGGTGGAGCTGCCACAGGTCTATCCGCCGCAATGACGGCTTTTGGGAGTCAACTTAGTGAGCAACAGATCTGGGATACCGTGGCATACATCCGCACCCTGGCTCCTGCCTCAGACACTGCTGCACAGGTTCCTAGTAGCATAGCGTCGCAGGCTAATGCACCTGCTGCCGACTTGGTCATGGCACGTTTGCGGCTCTCTATTTGGCCGGAGTATGATGACCCACGAGTCCTTATCATGTTGCGCGGTGAGATGACACCACGCCAAGCCTTCCCTACCAGCATTACCCTGCCCATACCTAAAGGCGCTGAGATTATCGGAGCTGGGATGATTTCTGAGCAAAATGAACTTTTACTCCATCCACACCAAGTTCTACCTGGTGATACTCAGGATACTTTGCAACTCAACCTCCCAGTACCACATTTTTTTGTGGAATTTTATTACAACCCGTTCACGACGATTGGGCCGGACAAGCGTTTTGTCTATCCTGCCCTCACGACCTATTCTATCCAGCTTTTCGAGGTTGATATCCAGCAGCCTCTGAAGGCCACCGCCTTCACGCTCGATCCCGTGTCCACGGAACGCATGACGGATAACCAAGGGTTTACTTATCACCAGTTCACCTACCGTGATATTGGGAAAGGAGAAAGCCGGACTTTTACCATCGCCTATACGAAAACAGCGACTACTCCCTCAGTCTCAAAGCAGCAGCCGACACCACAGCCTACGGAGAAGGCACGTGCACGCTCAGATAACACCCTTGTGGTATTGAGCATCTTCGCTGGAGCCATCTTTCTCTTTGCAGGATGCGCTTGGCTTATGCAACGTTCCCAGCGTCAACACATGCCTACGACATTGGCACCAGCCCCGTCTGTCTCCATGTCAGACACTCTGTTGGGACTTTTGCGGGACGATGCGCAGCCCCAGGAGACAGAGACCGCGGATGTGCCCCCAGCGCTGCAGCAAACCAGGGCGATCAATTTTTGTGCAAACTGCGGCCGTAAGCTGCTCCCGGACGATCGTTTTTGCTCAGGATGTGGCAAACCTATTAAGCGATAGGTTCAGACAACACAAGCCCAACAGAGAATAGACACACATCTGTATGACCCATCTTGCTCCTCGCAATCTACCACCAACACCTCTGCCCGGCTCTGCGCGCAACTTCGTATGCCGGCGTTACTCCGGCGCCGGATGCCAAGTCTTGTGGCCACCCTATTCAGCCGTCCACTGATTTATGTTCCTGTGGCTCTTCAAGCTTGGCTCTCTGGGGCTACTGCAGCCATGAAGGCTTTTGTGCTGAGGAGATGACAGACGCACAGCGAGTAGGTAATATCAGGACAGCAACAACCTTGTTCCTGCTTTAGGAATATCACCTAGCCTTGCCCGGGAGGAATCTAAGCATGCCTGAGTTTCGCTATCAGGAGATTTTCGAGCACAGTCGTGACAATACCATATACCGCCAGCTCACCGCTGATTATGTCTCTACCACTACGTTCGAGGGACACGAAATCCTCAAAATCGCCCCTGAGGCGCTGACGCTGCTCGCCCGTGAGGCCATGGACGACGTGGCTCACTTGCTACG
This sequence comes from Candidatus Entotheonellaceae bacterium, assembly GCA_048594805.1. Lineage (GTDB taxonomy): Bacteria > Tectomicrobia > Entotheonellia > Entotheonellales > Entotheonellaceae > SXND01. The sequence continues at coordinate 3,974 of JBMDXC010000351.1, forward strand.
CCCTGGCCATCTCCAACAGCTGGCACATATTCTTGATGACCCAGAAGCCTCAGACAACGACCGCTTTGTGGCGCTCGAACTGCTGAAGAATGCCAACATCGCAGCTGGTCGTGTCCTCCCCGGTTGCCAGGATACTGGCACGGCGATTGTGCTGGGTTATAAGGGCCAGCACGTCTTCACCTCTGGTGACGATGCAGAGGCGCTCTCCTATGGCATCTATCATGCCTACCGGGATCGTAATCTGCGCTATTCGCAGATGGCTCCTCTCGACATGTATGACGAAATAAACACAGGCACGAATCTGCCGGCACAAATCGAGATCTACGCTGAGCCAGGCAACGCCTACCGCTTTCTGTTCATTGCCAAGGGTGGGGGGTCAGCGAATAAGACATTCCTCTATCAGGAGTCCAAAGCCCTCCTGAATCCTGAGTCGCTTCTCACTTTTGTGGCTGATAAGTTGCACACGCTGGGCACTTCAGCCTGTCCGCCATACCATCTGGCGCTTGTGGTCGGGGGGTTATCTGCGGAGTTCACCCTCAAGACGGTGAAACTGGCCAGTTGCCATTACCTGGATGATCTGCCCACCACGGGGAACGAGTTGGGACGCGCCTTCCGAGATCGCGATCTGGAGGAGAAAATTTATAAACTCTGTGCTGATACAGGCATTGGAGCGCAGTTCGGTGGTAAGTATTTTGCCCATGATGTGCGTGTGATCCGCCTACCGCGGCATGGTGCCTCGTGCCCTGTGGGGTTAGGGGTATCGTGTTCAGCACATCGCCAGATCCTCGGTAAGATTACCAAGGACGGGGTATTCCTTGAGCAACTCGAAACGAATCCGGCGCAATACCTCCCAGACATCCAGGATGATCAACTCAGCGGCACGGTCGTGAGCATCGACCTCAGCCGCCCCATGACCGAGATCCTGGCAGAACTGCGCAAGCATCCTGTGGCCACGCGCCTGTCACTGACTGGTCCCATGATCGTGGCGCGCGATATTGCGCATGCCAAGCTCAAAGAACGCCTCGATGCTGGCGATGATCTCCCGCAGTACTTCAAAGACCATGTCGTGTACTATGCTGGCCCGGCAAAGCAGCCCAAGGGGTATGCCTCAGGATCATTCGGTCCTACCACGGCGGGACGTATGGATACCTACGTTGACCTGTTTCAGAGTCATGGCGGCAGTATGGTCATGCTGGCTAAGGGCAATCGCTCGGCACAGGTGCGGGAGGCGTGCAAACGCTATGGGGGCTTCTATCTGGGCTCAATTGGTGGGCCAGCGGCACGTCTGGCTGAGCATAGCATCAAGAAGGTCGAGGTGCTTGAGTATCCAGAACTGGGCATGGAAGCTATCTGGCGCATTGCAGTGGAGGATTTCCCAGCCTTTATTGTGGTAAACCATGAAGGTAAGGATTTTTATGCGGAACTTGCCACGAGGCGGCCACAGCCTCTGGTACAGATCCGCACAGGACATTAGAGCAGCAGTACGCGACCTTGCCAAGCCTGGGTGAAATACCCATCCTCGATGGTGTCATGAGCCTATAGGCTCTACTCCTTGTTCAAGCGTGCGCCCGAACCCGAGCCGCCGCTACTCGAACCCTCGAGATGGTCGCATTGCCAGGCGGAACCTGCTGGATGGACTCGCCAGATACTGAGGTGGAGGCTTATGAGAACGGAAAGCCCCGACACGAGGTCAGGGTCTCTGCGTTTGCCATCAGCCATTACCCGATCATCTGAAGCAGTCACTGATACGATCGGTCCGGAGAATGGTGACCGCTGCCTGCGGCGCGGGGGCTCCGCGTGTTACACCGTCCCGAGGAACCTGCAGTCTGCGAACCGGCTCTGGGCCGGGCCCGACGTCGACGGGACGACGACATCGGCTTGCGCTGTGTGCGTCGCCCGCGCCGCCAGCCCTGAGTGCTTGTCCCATTGACCTCTTGTTAAAATAACAACAACCCACGGTACTATTGGATGCTCCGCATCACGGCTTCGTGTCCTTTGCTCGCTGCGGTGCGTAATCATCATGGTATAGCACGGCGTAGCTTGCGGCTGGGCGTGACCCTGGCACGACTGAGCCGGTAGCCCAGAAAATATTCGGAGGCGAGTTGGACAGGACATCCCAGTGTTTGGGATGTAGCCGAAACAGCCGTTCCTCGGCAAGCCAGGCAGCAATCGCTCCACGAGCTTAGACAAGCTGTGACCGGTCGTCACTGCACAGCACAAAATCGTCCATATAGCGCAGATAACCCCGGATTTTTAGCTCACGTTTCACCAAATAATCCAGACCATCCAGATGAACGTGCCGCACCACTGACTGAGATACGACCCCAATGCCCGGCCACACACGCCATCTACAGGATATCGCTCCAGCTCCAGCACCCGCACAGTCAGCGGCGCGCGATAGACCGCTCCTCCCGATGCGAGTAGCAGTTGGATCAACGCCTGCGTGCGTGAGTCGTGTAGTCTAAGAAATAAAAGGCCGTATAGACCTACTGTATGGTTCTACGTAATTTCTTTGGTGGCATACATTTACGAGTGCGATGATGGTAGAATCGGGCCAACTCGTTGCGCATGAAATGGCGGTAGACTTGGCGGCAGATGGAGTCGAGGCTGGGTGTGCAGAACACTTCCAGCAGAACCCGGTAAATGTGAGATGAAATGAGACGCAGTCCGCTCCTGTCTCGCAGTGAGCTATAACGCCTTAAACCTTGAGGAATCTGCTTTAATACTGGCCATAGGAGCTCTCATGAAACAGGCTTTGTTCTTTGCTCTCGGTGGAGCCATTATCGTCGCCGCCCTGACTGCCTGGCTTGCTCCCGGGGTGATCGCGTGGTATTTCAATCCACCCGTCGAGATGGGTGGTTTTAGTTGTACGGCTCCCATTGCATGGGCGTTAAAGCGGCTGCAGTGGGCACAACTGTGGGGAGTCATGGTGGGAGGTGTCCTGGGGTTGGTTGTGTATGGTGTCGTCCAAAGGAGACGAGTTAGGATGCTGGAACAACGCAGTCATGAGCCTGAGAGTGGTAGCCATGAGCAATGGCCGCAGCGCTAGGCCTCCGAGGAGCAAGGGTTTGAGCAGCACCTTGCTCATGGGAGGCGGAAAGGTTTCCTTCCAAGGCTCACAATAAGTCCCGGGGAAGAAGGAGCCATGGCCACGCCGACCACGGCCGGAGGCTGCGCTCTCTGTGCTCCGGTGAGGTTGGTGCCGTTTGCCATGGAGGAAACGACCAGTCTCCAGGACCATAACGTCCAGGACCATTATCGGATCCTCTGTGAGGCTGTGGGCATTGATCCAGCCTGGGATCACGGAGTGGCAACGGAGCGAACTGCACTGCCGCGTACCACACCCCCTTGAACGTGCGCTGAAACGCTCTCCTCTCCCATCCTGAGCGGCATGTTCAGGCCGCGCTGGGCGGCTCCGCAGGGCTGTACTCGCGTGAAAAGTAGCTTTGTATTTCATATACTCAATTGCATGCGGCCAAGGCAGTGGTATCCGGAGGCGGCCCCTAAAACGGGCCTGCAGGCAATTGATACACTGGCAGGCGGGGAAGGAGGGGCACAGTGGCGCCACGCACAACACACGACTGGCCACGCGATTACGTGGGCTACGGCAAAAATCCACCCAATCCGCAGTGGCCCGGTGACGCCCGTGTAGCACTCAACTTCAATCTCAACTACGAAACTGGCGGAGAAGCCAACATCCTCACTGGGGACCCTGCCTCTGAGGGAATGCTCAACGACATCGGTTTTCCGCCGGTGCCGGGCAAACGTAATCCGCTCGTGGAATCGGCCTTTGAGTACGGCTCGCGAGTCGGGGTCTGGCGGGTGCTTCGCATCTTCGCCAAGTTCGACATTCCTCTCAGTATACTCGGCGTGACCACAGCGCTTGAGCATAATCCAGAGGTGACCCACGCCTGCGTCGAAGGCGGCCACGAGATCGTCAGCCACGGCTATCGCTGGATTGACTATCACCACATCGACGAAGAGGTGGAACGCGAACATATACGCCGGGCTGTGGAAACGATTGAGCGCCTAGCTGGCACGCGCCCGGTAGGCTGGATGACCGGGCGGCCCGGGCCGAACACGCGGCGTCTGCTCGTCGAAACAGGCGGTTTTCTCTATGATCGGGATGCGCTTAACGACGAACTCCCTTACTGGGTCGAGGTCGCCGGCCAGCCGCATCTCGTGATTCCCTACTCCTACGAAACCAACGACAACCGCTGCGACCAGAGCCATGGCTTCGCACACGCCGATGATTTTTATCGGTACATGCGGGATGCCTTCGACCTCCTCTATGAAGAGGGCGCCGAGCACCCCAAGCTGATGTCCATCGGCCTTCACGACCGCCTGATCGGTCGCCCTGCGCGTGCTACGGGCCTGATAAAATTCCTCGACTATGTGCGGAGCGTCGAGCAGGTCTGGTTCTGCCGTGGTATCGACATCGCGCAGCACTGGCAGAAGGTGCATCCATACCACGCCTCCACCTAATGCTGCGCACCGCCATTGCGGTGGGGCAAGTTGCCGTCCCGCCTTCTAGGCCAACGGCTGGAGCATGAACTCGTAATCGAGCGTGTAAAATGGTATCTCAAGCCGGGTGCCGTCTGGCGCCACGCCAGGCTCATGACGCACATAATCGCCAATACAGGAGCTGCGCACGCCAAACACAGCGTCTGAATCCAGATAGGGATCGCCTTCCACAAATACATGGGTAATGAGGCGGTCGTAGCCCTCAGCCTGGATCATACAATGCAAATGGGCCGGACGGTATGGATTTTGGTGTAAGGCCCGCAGCATATCGCCCACCGGGCCATCCGTTGGCACCGGGTAACTACATGGTTTGATGGTGCGCAGTCGAAAACGTCCCTCCGCGTCAGTCTTGAATACCGCCCGTAGCTTCATCTCCTGCCATTCGAGGTGCTGGACATCATAGAAGCCGTCTGCACCTGCCTGCCAGACGTCCACCGTCGCTCCAGCAATCGGCTTGCCATCAGCCGACTTGACCAGGGCCGAGACAAAACACGGGTCGCCAGCTATCCCTTCAGCAATGTTGGCCCCATGGGGGAGATGCGGCGCCCCGTTAAGATGAAACGGGCCGAACACGGTCTGTTCGGTTACACCTACGGGTCGGTTGTGATTTTGCGCTACCACGAGTTGCGACAAGCCGAGCGTATCGGACAACAAGATAAATTCTTGCCGCTTGTCGTCGCACTTCTGACCAACGCTGGTAACGAACTGAATACCCTGGAACCATTCCTCCTCGGTGAGGTGCACCTCGCGTGCAAACTCGTGCAGGTGCTTGATGAAGCTGGTCATAATTTCCTGCAAACGCGGACTTGGCACGTGCTGAAACCGCCGCAGGACCTCGTCCGTAATGTTGTGCTCGTTTAGGTTCTGCATATTGAGCTTCCTTCAAGCGCTGTTATGCGACATGGGCCGTGGCCATCTTCAAGCGCCTGGACCCCGCCCCATGGAATAGGGTTGCCACCGTACTAATCCGGCCTTTTCCAGTACAGATGGATTGACGCAGCTTCTGGGCCAGCGGCCCGTCAGCACCAGGGCAATCTCCTGGCCGACGCGACGGCGGCGCTCGGGATCCATGCGGGCTGAGGCTGAGGCCACGTGGGGGGTAAGGATGACGTTATCCATGCGCAGGAGCGGGTTGGACAGATCAGGCGGCTCCTGTTCAAATACATCAAGGCCAGCAGCAGCGATCCAGCCTTCTTGCAAAGCTTTGATGAGCGCCGATTCGTCGATGGTGGCACCACGACTCGTGTTAATAAAAATAGCCTCGGGTTTCATTAGCCGAAAGTGGTCTTCGGTCATCAGATGGTAGGCTTCAGACGTGGACGGGGCGTGCATGGAGACAATATCAGAGCGCTGCAGCAACTCAGTAAAGCCGACGGGTTCAACGCCATATTGGGTAATCACCAGTTCCTCGATGTACGGATCATAGGCCAGCATGTGCACGCCAAAGGCTCTGGCACGTACCGCTGTTCCCCGCGCTACGTGACCAAAGGAGATAAAGCCGAGTGTCTGTCCCATGAGGCGTGGGAACTGAGACAACAATGGCCGTCCTTCGCGCCAACGCCCTTCACGAACGAATCGGTCCATAGTGGTGAGGCGCCGGAAGGTCGCGAGGAGGAGCATCATCACATGATCGGCGACTTCTTCGATAAATGTGTCCGGCACATTCGTGACTGGAATGTTGCGTGCCGTAGCGGCAGCTACGTCCACGGAATCCGCCCCAACACTGCCTAACGCAATTACCTTGCACTGTTCCAGGCTGTCGATAATACGCTTACTGATGCGCACGCCTTTGGCGATGATCGCATCGGCATCATGTGCAGCGCGCATAAAGTCATCTTCTGTGGTGGCGGAAATTTCGATGATCTCTGCATTGATCGGGGCAAGGGCTTCCATCTCCAGCTTGTAGCCCTCCCCTGATACACCAAAGCTGGCGCCTGTGAGTTTATGCGTGACGACCTTGAACTTGACCATTCCTTACCTCCTTGTGCTGTCCTACGCCATGACAGCGGCGGCAATGCGTTGGTTTTCGTAGTCAAGAATCCGTGGGGCGAGCTGCCGATACAAGGGTAGGAACCAGTACCGGGCTCCAGGAATACGGAACTGCCCACGCAGCCGATTGACGACGAGACACGTCTGCGTGTCGAGCGGTACGACCGTGAACGACTGGCTGTGCGGAAATCGGTCAAAGCCGTGCTCCTGCAATTCTCCCCATGCCACAAAATACTTGCGGTAGGCACGAATACGCGCGATACGTATTTGGCGATAGAGTCCCCAAATATGGTGCATGATGGGCACACACAGCCCCGCTCGTATCACCGGCTCTGGATACGTAACCGCTACGTGAAAGATGTTAAGACTGAGGAGTCGGCGTGCATCAGCCATCCAGTCCCAGACCGTGTCTGCCGAGGCGTTGATCTCTAGACAGCGTTCGCACTCGTAGACGATGGGCACATGAGCCGTACGCCAGACTTGGCGTGCACACATGACCACTCCTCCTCAGGCATCTCCCAGCAACAGATAACGGATCTGCTCCGGCTCTGTGAGCATGCTTGCCAGCCTGTTGAGACTCTCGTCAATAGCCCGCACATACGCCTGAGCCCCACCAAATCGCTTTAGCACTTCGGGTGCGATAAACTTGAACATCAAGGCTGAGGTCCCCGGCGGCAGACCAACGAAGTGCACCGTAATAATACCGTAATCCCGCAGTAGCAGCATAGCGAGCGCTGCTGATGCTTCGTACGGCACGATGGGCGGTGTACGCAGGCCGGCGCGTTCCAGCACCATTGCGAGGATGTCGTCAGCCAGCAGCTCCGCAATCACCGAGGTTTCGTGCAGACGGTTACCGAGCACATCCTTGATGGCTGCCGCCACTTCTCGGGTGGTATCAACGAGTTCTTGGACTCGTTCAGTCGTTGACCCCACCAGTGAGCGTACCGCGGCTGGATAGAGGAATGGCCGTGCCTCCATGCCCATCTCAAAGGCCCGGGCGCGAATACGCGATACGAGCGCTTTCTCACCGGCCATGACGCCGAGCCGTGGGCCTACCGTACCGTACTTATCGAGGCCGGTGGCCACGACATCCACACCGAGCTGCAGCGTGCGCGGTTGGTCAAAGATCGCCGGTCCCACACGGGCACCACCAGCGTCATCCACGTAGACCCGCACGCCCCTGTCATGCGCCAATTGCACGACCTGTTGCAGCTCCTCCGTTGGCATAATCTCATACGTCACCGTCAGGCGAGTCAACACCACCAGCCCGACGCATGACTCCCGCTCCAAGGCAGTGGCAAACTGCTCGATACCTGCCGTGTCGACGAGAGTGGCGCCGGCCTGGGAAACGGCCCGGACAACGGACGGATGGCTATAACTCGACGAGACGCCAATGACCACATCACCCGGCTTGACGAGCGTCAGATGTGTGGCATACGTCGCGCCCGTGAGGCGGTTGAAGAGGGCTACATCGTGCAGCTCGGATGATCCACCAAAATGCTCCAGGGCCGCCTGCTGAAACTGGTCGAAGTAGAGGGCTGGCGCCACAAAGTCATTGGCAATGGGCAGTTCGTCCGGGCTGAGTGGCAACCCATGTTCGAGTCCCGAGAAATTATAAATCGCCTCTGGACCACCGGTCCGAACACGCCTGGCAATGTGTCGCCAGGCCTCCTGGAACTTGCGAAAGTCATCCTCGGTGCCGGTCAGAATCTGCCCGCGTGCATATGGTAGCCCTGGAGCATAGGCGTTGCCGAAGCGATCCGTGCTCATGCCATCCTCCTGAAAGTCTTGTACACTTTGTCACTGCGCTCCTCACTCTAGCAGGTGAACTCCATACTCTGCAAGAGCACCGGATTGGCATTCCAGGTATAGTTATAAGGCTCTTGGTCGAGAGGAGGTCCATGCGAGTACAGGAGGGTGAGAGCAATGGTTGACTTTGATCGCAGTGTGCTCGGGGTAGAATCGGCTCCAATTCGCTATGACGTCGAAAAAGGCGCCATTCGCAAATTTGTGGAGGCCATTGGTGATCCAGACCCCATCTATCGTGACGAACAGGCGGCGCAGGCGGCTGGTTTGAAGACGATTGTGGCACCCCCAACGTTCTTGTGCACCTTTCGGGCCCAGGAGTTGCCCGATTTACAAATTGTCTTTGGTGGCCGGGTCCGCTTGAATGGCGGCAATGAATACGAGTACTATAAGCCAGCCTATGCCGGAGACACCATCACCGTGACGGCGAGATATGCCAGTGTCACTGAGCGCACAGGCCGCACGGGCAAAATGGTCTTTGTCTTCACCGATCTGACCTTCACCAATCAGCATGGGGAAGTGGTGGCCAAAGGGCGCAATACAGGCATCATGCGGGAATAGTGAGGGGATAACTCATGAGTAAACAGCAGCTCTATTACGATGATGTGCAGGTTGGTGATGCGCTCCCTCCCCTGATCAAAAACCCCACCACCCGGCAACTGGTGCAATATGCTGGAGCCTCTGGGGATTACTACGAGATTCACTACGATCACCATTTTGCGGTGAGGGCCGGCCTCAAAGATGGGGTTATCGTGCATGGCTTACTGACGGCTGGCTGGCTGGCACAACTGATGACCGATTGGCTTCCGTCCCCACTGGCCTTAAAGAAACTTGGTGTAAGCTATAGGTCTATGGCACGCCCTGGAGACACCATCACCTGTACAGGTACGATCGTCAGCAAGTACGAAAAAGATGGCCTGCACCTGGCCGACTGCGACATTGCAGCAGAGAACCAACGGGGCGAAAAATGCGCCATCGGCAACGCCACCGTAGCCCTGCCGAGGCGCTCCTAAGATGGAGTATCGCCATGGCCAGGGGCGTGGCCAGATGTACACGCCAGCCAGAGAACGTCCGCGTTGTGCTTGACGCGGCCAGCATCTTGGACTACGCTGGTGGTACTTCCGGACATCCCACATGGGCCGTCACTCCGGCGCGGGTGCCCTTGTTCTGACTATCCGCACACCTGCAAGGAAGGAGACATCACATGCTGCACGAATTACGCATTTACAAAACAGTCCCCGGCAGATTGCCAGCCATCAACGATCGCTTCGCCAAGCACACTATTGGCTTCTTCAGGAAGCACGGCATAGGCATAGTGGGATTCTGGAACGATGAGATCGGTACCAGCAACCAGTTGACCTATATCCTCGCGTTTGACAGCATGGCAGATCGGGAACAGAAATGGAATACCTTCCAGGCTGATCCAGGCTGGCACCAGGTGCGTGCCGAGACAGAAGCGTCAGGGCCGATTGTGGCGCAAGTGATCAATACCTTTATGCGCCTCACACCCTACTCACCCCAGCAATCTCAGATCCGTTCGAACGTGCAAGAATTGCGCATCTATGATGCTATGCCGGGGAAGCTACCGGCCCTGCATGATCGCTTTGCCAAGCACACCATGGGGCTCTTCAGCAAGCACGGGATCGAAAACATTGCCTACTGGGTCGATGATGTCGGCACCAGTAACAGGCTCACCTATATGCTAGGCTATCCTGACCTCGGCGCCCGGGAAAAGAGTTGGGCAGCGTTTATGGCCGACCCGGCCTGGCAGCAAGCCCGTGCCGAGTCGGAGAAGGACGGTCCTCTGGTACGGGTGAGCCGTCACTCCATCCTACGCCTCACGTCGTATTCACCCCGGTAAACAGGGTTTGTGACCAATGCCATCTTTGTTCCCTCTCCCGACAGGAGAGGGACATGGATGCAATCCGGCTGCATGGAGTTACGCTGTGCATCCTCGCGTCTTCGTAACAACCATACTCGCCGACTCTCGGAAAGCTCGCCTGTATGAGCATGAAGCTCATGCTCTTGCCTGGGAAGTGGGTGGCGATGTGAGCGAACTGCTCCTTATGCAATAACGCTCGGCAATACATCAGCGTGCCACCGTGGGCATTGCCGACAAACATATGCGCGTGCAGCTCCGGTTGGGTGCACCAAACCACGCCGCCAGAGGGTGTGCATCAACAGCGAAGCGGCATCACCAATTGGTAGCATGCTATTAGGCTGTAGTGCGCCCATACAGCAGGGAATCCCCCCACAGATCAAAGAAGAGATGGCCAGCTAGAGATACTCCTGCTCTGCTCCGTGGCTCCCTTGGGCCAGGCTATTGACCGAAGACATCCACGCCGTTGGCATCAATAGGCACTTGCAAGAGGTCCCAATTGTCCCGGGCGATTTCCCGCTTGAAACATTGCGTGCGGTACACGGTGTTTTGAAGCACTTTTCTGGGATGGGTCGCCAGCCAGTCATGGCGGACATGCACGTATTGTTGAACCCAGGTTTTTTCGTTGCCGCCTTTTGCCGGTGGCACTTCGGGAAATCGCTTGCGGAGAAAGTCGAGGATATTCCCGCTGTGGATAATCGAATCGTAGATGACCAGTGCTGATAACGGTAGCGTGAACTCGTTCGTGTCCGCCCAGCGCATGGCTGGTTGAAAGTACTGTTTATCGAAGAACTCGTCTTGAATCCGCTGCATCACAGAGTCTTTTCTGCCAGCATCCCGTAACAGTTGCTTAAACTCCTTGTTATCCACCAGTGGCGTTACCCCTATTTGCGCAATGAACGGACGGAGTGGCTCGCTGAACGTCCCGTTCGCGTCCACATACATTTGCACCAGCTTCTCCAGGTTGCCGTACTCCGTCGTTTGCGAGCGGCCATAGGTGATCTGGCGTACATCGTGGGGACCATCCGCGAATATCACAAGGGCGCCGTAATCTCCTGCGGTTTTGCCGGTTTCAAAGACGTTGATGACTTGCTCGCAGATCCGTTTTTGGAGCGCCGTCAATTGCATATGCATTGCCCCCCTCTTCTGGGCGTGCTCCCGAGTTGTGTGGCTTGTTGCGTCAACCGTGCTTCCAGTTCCGCCAGTCGTTTCTTCGTGGTGTCGCTAAAGGCACTGGCATACTCCAGCGGGGCAAGACTGCCGCCTTTAGAGACAACGGCCGCACGTGACGTTGCTGCGCGCTGCGCGAGCCACGCTTTTTGCTCTGAGAAAAGCGCCTGCCTGCCCTGCTCGTCCAACTTCTGCAGGAGCAAAACATAGGTAATGAACAGGTGTGCATCCGCGAGGTCAGCCAGGTTCTGGCTTGCCCTGTTGAGCGCCTGTTGGCTCTGTTGCGGCTGAGCTGCGATCCCTTCCTCTACGGCCTCCTGCACTTGCTGTAGCGACGGCTTCCACTCTGTTGGCACCAGTATCGTTGGAACGAGATCGGAGCGCTCCTGCCGTGCTTCTGGCTGGGCCGCACACGAGGCCAGAAGAAGAACCCCAATGACTATTCCAAGGCAGACGCTCAACGCACGCATAAAAGTTTGCTCTTTGGTGCCATAGCTCATTAACATGGTGATTTACCCGTTCCTGGAATTCAGACTGGCTGTGTTTTCGATTGTGCTACGTATTGATCACGAGAGAGCAAGGGTAGATGCGTCAAGGCCCCCTACTGTTTGTAGCAAAATTTCCCAATCGTTCCCGTCCTTCGCTAGGCCTCATTGAGTTTTGTATCCTCGTGATATGCTATCCAGCAGCCGTGCGTTACGTGAATCGCACTCAGTTTCCTTAGCTTTTTGGATTGCTGGCCCAAACTTTGGCCAGCGCAGTAGGGCAACAGCCATTGCAGCTCCAGCTCGCACTGCCATATAAGGCGATTCGAGGCCAGATGTGATTCGCGCGGCGGATTCATCATCAGGCTCACTCCGTGCCAGCGCCAAACGGACAAAGGCTGATGGATCTATGTTTCCTTCGCGGCGTACAGTTTCGCAGCGATTACCGCATCCGCCCATATATGAACGTGAATATCTGGTCCGTCATCGGCGGTCCCTTCCAGGATATCTGGGCTTTTTCCAATGCCTACGGAACTTTCGTCAACGGAATGCGTGTGAGCAGGCAGAGCTGATCTTACAGGCGGCCTTAGACCCCACCATTGCACGCAGAGCTAGGCGGGGAGAGCTTGTCCACTGCTTGGACCATTTTGATCTTCTACAAACTGCGAGAATTTGAGTGAAAAATGTTCCCCTTGGCACACAGCTCATCCCGTATGTGTAATCTCTAATGTGGTTCTGTGGTGGACGGTGGCTTGCCGGTGACCTCAACGAAGACCCGCACAAAACGAGTGCCGTCCTCCATGGTCACTTCATTGGTGAGACGTCGGGCCGCATCTTGCAAAAAGGCGTGGGAAAACTCGAAGGCCCCAACGGTGACGTAACTCTCGCGGTCACGAGTGCTGACACCGCGAATGACCCAGGCGTAGCCGTAGACGCGGTCGTCGCCCATGAGGCCACAGGATGCCAGTGGGGCTAGGGCCAGATAATACTGCGATGGACGTTGGCGCGGGTCAGGATAGTGCTGGCGTATCAGCTCCTCCAGAATGCGCGTGGCACGGCGCAAGGCGGCAGTTTTGGTCCGTGTGACCGGTCCCCACATACGGATCGCCAGCCCAGGTCCAGGGGAGGGCTGCCGGTAGACCACTTCATCGGGCAGGCCGAGATACGCCGCCAGTTGCCGGATTTCAAATTTGAATAGACCAGCCAGGGGTTCGACCACCGTGACATCGAGTCGTGTCGGGAGGCCGCCGACATTATGGTGGGCTTTTAAGTTCGTTATCGACTCGATAATGTCGGCGTAATTTGTTCCCTGGATGAGAGCGACAGGGACTCTGCCCTGCTGGCGTGCATGCTGCACGAATGTATCGATGAAGCACTGCCCCACCGCGCGCCGTACCTGATCGTAATACCTGGCTTCGCCCACTGGTTCCGGGCCAGTATAAGGCAGCGCCTCAATGTGCTCTAGAAATACATCGGCAGCCTCAAGATACGAGATGTTTGCGCTCCCGAAATAGCCGCGCACTTCCTCGCTCTCGCCCTCACGCATGAAACCCGTATCCACAAACGTAGCGTGCAAACGTGGCCCGTAGGCACGCTGTGCCAGAGCAAAGGCCACGGCAGAGTCTACACCCCCTGACAGCCCCAGCTCTATGTCACCCGCAGGAACCACACGCTGCAGCCAGGCTACACACTCGTCGACATAGACAGCCAGGTCATACGTGTAGTCCGGCACACAGCCCGCCAGGGTGAATGCCACATGCGCCAGCAACGCATCGCCGTGCTCGCTATGATCGACTTCAGGATGG
>JBMDXC010000352.1:0-4073 GCA_048594805.1 Candidatus Entotheonellaceae bacterium
AAAGCACCTACCGGAAGATTTTTTCAGAAACAACCCGATGTACCCTGTATATACCGACACGACGACAACGGTATATCCCGACCCGGACACAGAGACCACTACCTTTGATGGTCGTGTGCGCAATTCGGGTTCTAACTGGTCAACCCTCCGAGGTGCTTCATCGGGTGACCAGGCAACCGACGCTGATTCAACTGATGCCGCAGTCGGCGCAAAACAGCCATCCGGAACCATTTTTATGTACCGTGGCTTCTATCTCTTCGACACCTTTGCGATTGACAGCGGAGATACGATTACGTCCGCTACCTTCAGCCTCGTAGGTTTTGCAAAATCAGACTTCGATGATGATACTCTCGACTATGTAAACATCTTTCTCTCAACTCCGGCATCGAATACCGAACTATCTAGAGCGTGTCGCAAAACTCCTTTGAGGGGAATGGGATGCCTCTTGGCTTCCCTCTGGTCTCCCTACAGGAGCTGTTTTTATAGTTCTTCTTGATCCGATTCCTTTTCGCCTTACTTGTCGGCCCGGACCAGATCCCGCATGAACTTGTTCAGATTGTAAGAGAGGACAGACCGGGGACCAGCCATCTCCAGCGTGTGCCACAGACGGTCCTTGGGCTTGTTGAACCCATATGTGTCCGTCTTCAGGGTGCCAATGATGCCTTCGGTCTTGCCACGCTCGCTGCGGACCGTCGCGCGGACAGCCTCGCCCACGTGCCACGCCCCGTGGCCTTTGGGCTGGATACCAATCTCCTTGACCCCTGCGTTGGCGAGCGCCCTGACGGTGGTCGTGGCATAGCCACCCCGGTCGTAGACCAGCAACCTGGGTGTGGCGTGCGCCCCAAAGATCGCGCGGTACCCCGCCAGCGCCTGCAAGGGCATCTTCGACTCGTCCACACTGCCTCGGATCAACGTCCCAAAGATATAGCCTCCACCGAGCCGACTCAGGAGATATGGCAAACCAAACTCCACCGGCTTCCCTGCCTTGTTGCGGACGATCGCACGTGCCTGCGTCACACCCGCATGCACGATTTTGCCTTGGGCCACGACCCCGGTGGTGATCCACTGCACAATCTGCGGGATGAGGCGCTTGGCCACCTCGTGCATGGTCTGCAGCGTGGTCACCGCGTGGTGCGTCACCCGGTCGCGACGCTCGCCGAGACCCTGGACCAGCAGGCGTGTCTGCACGATCAACTGCCCCACCTCGGTAAGCAAGCGCGTCAACACCTGGCGTTTGGCCGGTTTGCCCTTGGCAAAGAGGTGGTGTTCTTTGACCGTCCTGAGGATCGTCTGCACCTGGGCGAGGGCCGTATCGACCCCCACCACCGCGCGGGTTTTGAGCTTCGTCAGGGCGCGGCCACAGCGCTGCGCCCACCCTCGTATGATCCCAGGTTCGTTGGGATACCCAATCGGCAACTCCTGCGCCGTGGTATCGGACGAGAGGATGCTGGCATCGGCAAAGCCATAGTCTTTGGCTATATGGAGCATCAACGCATTGACCTCCTCGATCCCGTCCTTGCCCAAGGCCGCATAGGCCCGGGCGATATTGGAATGATCCCGAATCTGGGGCTGCGGGTCGGCCTGGCGTCCAATGAACACCCGCGCCACGACATTCTCGGCCAGATACGCTTCCATCTCGCGGGCGTGGAGATGCTTCACTAGCATCAAGACCACTAGGGGCACATACAAGGCCACATCCCACGCCAAGCCAGGGTGGCCATCGATGTTTTTGCCTGCCTGCCGCCAGTGACGCGTCATGACCTCGGTGAGGGCATCCCAAGGCAGCGCACGTTTGAGCTGCAGCAGGGGGTGATGGTGATCCACGTAGATCGCCACCGTTTCGCCGGTGGCGCTTGCTCCTGGACAGACTCCAGACGTACAATCGCTCTGTGCTTCCATGATATGCTCCTGAGGTGAGATCGCTTGGCATACCTCAGGGCATACCAGAAAGCACAGCAGCTTTTCAACCCAAGACGAGCACTTGGTGCTCCTTGGGTTGGAAGCGCTGATCGATGTCCCTAACCTCCGTTACGCGACACGCTCTAAGTAAGATCAACCGCGTGCTCCGTAGCTTCGCGGAGCTTGAACTGTTCAACGTGGGTATGCGAAACCGTGCCACGGGAATCGTGGCTGAAAGCTACCGGCAGATTTCTGGTGCTGCTGCCCATGACGCTATCGATAAAGGTGACGGTGCACTCTATCACCGCGGGCATATCTTCGGGCGAGGTCAGACGGCACATGGCATCACTACGATTGGGCTGAGCAGCCTCTCGAAGATATGGCGCCTGGAGCATACGAAGCTCCCAGAGCTGGTGCAATGGTGTCAGAGCCTCACGCGCGATATCGACAATGCGACGCCGTTTAAGACAGGGATTGCGATTGATCACCTCGATGCCGGCCACGACATCACCAGTTTGCCTCAGGAGATGGTGTTGGCCGCAGATTGGCAAGATGAAGTCTATCGAAACACCCCTCTCGTTCGCTTTGTCACTACCACTGGCGAAGAGCAGTCTGCGCCGCTACTCGACTTCGACCTCCTTGTGGACTACGGTGCGACTGAAACAGATGCCATTGTTGTCGAGGTCAGGGGAGAGGAGATTTCTACACGGCTCAGGTGCTCCCTCACGCCTTTTCCAGCGGTCCATTATCTCGACGAGACACAACCCCGCTGGCAGATCGAACGTGGGTTCCGACGCATCGACTTCGTGCTCTACTTGACGGATAATCCCTTACGTTTTCACTTTGCTGACGGTTCGCTTCTTGAGGGGTGTCAGCTGTTTCAGGCACCAGATGATGACAACACGCCCTATGATGCAAACCTCCTGATGCAGCCTGTGGCGTGGGACAGCGAACAGGTCGATATCCAGCGCGAGTTTGGCGCATGTCGCCCGCCACTTTGCTCTATCCAAGAGTGGCTCAGCGCACGTTTAGTAGCCAGCGACGCGCTCGTTGTCTTTTATGATCACCGTAAAGGTGAATGTGCAGACTATCTCACGTTGGCTCTGGACGCAGACGGCTAACCGGTAGTCAGTCTCTACCACTGTAAAGGGGCAGGGGGAGCTACATCTGGAGACCGGGTAGACGACCTCTATGAGGTGTGCGGGCAAGCCACCAAATGTATGCAGTGGCGTAATAAGAAGAGATTGATCGCGCGTGTGAAGCACCGATTCAACACCGGGTCTCCTTTCCATAAGGGAGATATGAAAACATTCCTTGATCTACTTGAGCCATACCCACGGTTTGAATTGTCCATTGAGATCTACGCCGTGCAGCCTGGCGTGTCGAAGAGCCGGCTTTCGCCGAAAATAGCCTTGCTACTATCAACGACAAGTCGTGGTCTGGTGTCGTTTGGCTGTAAGCGACTGCAAGTTATATGCTCCCACTAAGGGTCTTGGAAGAACGACACTCTCCATTACCAGTAAGGTCTACATGGGGGACGAGAACCATTCGTACAACATTTCCGGTGGAGGGTATCTGACGCCTCTTTGAAGCGGTCATCATGTTCGCTTTAACACAAAGCGCGCGTGCCTATCATAGCTAAAGATTCAGCGGGGTCAATAGGTTGCGCGTGATACGCGCTTCCGCTGCACCCTGACATGTCTGCTTTTCAGCCGTAGGGAACGAAACCACACTTCCAAAAGCGTCCTAACATGTCAGCGTGTGCTGTCTCGCAACTGTATGTTTATCTATACCATAGAGGCTCCAACGGAAAATTTACACGAATGGTTCTCGGACCCCCACATGTCTCTCACCGGCACCGGAGGAAGGAATTCTCATGTCCGGACGGAGACAGGACTTGCTCACTATGATCAGGTCTGATGATGTGCCCACGCTGTGCCAGTTGTCTGCCGCGTGCTTGCCGTACATGCCTATGCCATCCCCTATTAGGATATACTCATAGTAGAGAACATTTCGATTGACTATTCATTACTATTTGGTATAACTTATAGTAGTTACTCATAGGAGATTGGAGTGAAGCCGGATGAGAAGAAGCTTGGTATGGTGAAGTTAGTGGGGTGCCGCTGTCGCTGTGGGCATGAGTGGCTTCCACGTCACAAGGATGACAAGCCGCG
>JBMDXC010000353.1:0-7093 GCA_048594805.1 Candidatus Entotheonellaceae bacterium
GTGGAATGTAAGAGGGAGGATGCAGCCATGCTCGATTCTCCGTCAGCCCACACGCTATTGGCACACGAGGGAGCTCGTGGCGGCGGGTCGTCTCCACGTGTCTGGAACGTCGCGTGGCGAAGCTCCTATAGACCAATTTGGTGGAAGGATCCTGTGGATCTGAGGAATACACAGGGGGACCGACAGCATACTGCGTTCCTGGCAGGGGAGAGCATCGATACCCCTCGATAGTCTCTTCCTGGCGTAGATAGCATGCTCTGGGAGTGGGCAATGTTCAAGGCAATGGCAGAAGAGATGCTGCGTGAATTGACGGTGGCCGTGCAAAAGATGCAGCAAGCGTTTTGTGAGTCGCAACGCTTGCTTGACGAGGTGTACACCACGCTCACACATCTTGAGGGCATCTGGAAGCAGGCAAGCGGCCCTGTGGCTATTGCCGATGTCTCCATCACCATGACGAGGGGTGAGCTACGCATGTTCTACGGGACGCGATCCTTAAGTCATTCGAAGCACCGTGTTCAAGGGCCATGCTTATTGCTCACTCCCTCACCCTCTGGGGGTGTGACACTGACCCTCAGTGAGGGGTGGAGCCCCTCGGAGGCACCTCGACAAGCAACATTGCAAAAAGAAATCCCCTGTGACCTACCCCAAACGATCGCCGTCATACTTCAGTTTCTGAAGGCCTCGGAAATCGCCTATCGCAACATCTGTTGATGCCTGGCAGGACACGCCGGGTGCCAAGCGTCCTCCGTCCCGGTACCCTCCCCTACACCGGATCCACCCATTTGCCGTGGGTCTGGATGAGCTGGATGAGCCGCTCGTCAGCCTGTTCCTCAGGGAGGTTGCGTTCGACGCACTCTTTACCCACGTACAGGCTGATTTTCCCAGGCCCCGAGCCCACATAGCCGAAGTCTGCGTCAGCCATCTCGCCAGGACCATTCACAATACAGCCCATAATGGCGATTTTGACATCTTTGAGATGGGACATGCGGGACTTGATACGCTCGGTGGTCGTCTGCAGATTAAACAGGGTGCGGCCACAGGAGGGGCACGAGATGAACTCGGTCTTCGACATGCGCAGCCGGGCTGCTTGCAGGATATTGTAGCTAAGACTTATGGCCTCGGCAGCCGGGAGGTCGCTGTCGATCTGCAGGCTGTCGCCGAGGCCATCACACAGCAATGTCCCCAGCCAGATCGACCCCTGGAACAGGGTCTCGGTGCGGCCTCTGAGCGCCGGCGTTTTCACGTGCAGCGGCACTGTCAGACCTCTGCTGTCCAGATGGGTCGCCAGAAAGCGATACGCTGCCACCGGTTGAGCCATATCTAGGGATACGACGACGCCTGGCACTGCGACCTCGCAGCCCAGTTCGACTAAACGACTGGCCGTATACGCCAGTCCTTCCAGGGTCATACCATACGTGGCACGCAGGAAGGAGGGGATCGTCTCCAGGGTCAGCGTCCACTCAAGCCCCATGCCATGACGTGCCACAAGCGCCGCACCGCGTCGGACCTGCTCGTGCCACGGCCCTTCAGGCAGCAGCAAATCGGGGGCTGTAATGAGTTTGGCGGCCTCTGGCAGGGTGGCCAAGGAACTCAGGCGAGCCAGAGGCAGACACAGCGACAGGGGAACACACAGGCCGGCTGCAGGAAGACGCTGGCGCAGCTGCGCGAACGCCCCCAGGTCTGCGTCCGAGGTGGCATGGAGACGAACCATTTCACAGACAGGAGCGCCAGGGTGAGCTGGGGTGCTCAACGCCCGTATCTGAGCGAGTGTCCCGTCCACATCGGTGAGAGGCACGGTAGTGGCCAATTCCACTCGCACTGGCTGCGCACCACCCACTTGCAGGTCTCCGAGCCTGACCTCGTCGCTGGGGCGGCGTCTGTAGCCGTAGGGATTACGGCTTTCCCGCGGCAGGAGCGCCGTGCCTGTCGACACATGCACCGGCAACGACACCCGCTGCTCCGGCGCAGCTAGACGCACATTATATGGCCTGGCAATGGCATAGGCCGCGGGAATTTCGTGCACCGCATCTTCGGTGAGAGAGACCCGAATGGTATCACCGATGCCGTCCTCCAGGAGGGACCCGATGCCTATCGCTGACTTCACGCGCCCTTCTTCGCCGTCTCCGGCCTCGGTGACGCCCAGGTGAAAGGGGTAGTCCATGCCCTCTTCCGCCATACGCGCTGCGAGCAAGCGATAGGCCTGGATCATGACGAGTGGATTGGAGGCTTTCATGGATAGCACAATATCGTGATAATCATAGCGTTCGCAGATGCGCACAAATTCCAGCGCCGACTCGACCATGCCCTCGGGGGTGTCACCGAAACGGTTCATGATACGGTCGGAGAGCGAGCCATGATTCGTGCCAATGCGCATCGCCACCCCGTACTGTTTAAGTTTTAACACAAGGGGCTTAAAACGTGCCTCGATGCGCTCTAACTCGGCTTGGTACTCATTGTCGCTGTATTCCCGCGCGGCAAACTTCTTTTTGTCGGCATAGTTGCCAGGGTTGATGCGGACCTTTTCAACATACTCCGCGGCTTTTAACGCGGCATTCGGCGTAAAATGAATATCCGCCACCAGGGGCACCCGGATGCCACGCCGGTGCAGCTCAGCTTTGATGTGCCGCAGATTCTCTGCCTCGTTCAGCGAGGGTGCCGTGAGGCGCACGATTTCGCAACCAGCCTCGACCAACTGGATCGTTTCAGCTACTGCAGCGGCAGTGTCCATGGTATCGCTGATCGTCATGGACTGGATGCGGATCGGATAGTTGCCGCCGAGTGGTACGTCACCAATGTACACGACACGGGTCTTGCGGCGATGGTAACTAAAGGGATCCTGACAGTATGCGGGCAGCGTAATCATGGAGGTCCTTTCGCAATATGCGAATCTAGTCAGGACATGACGGACGCACGTTGGTTGTACCGAATTCGCGGTCTTTTTGCAAGATAGGAATGCCTCGGGTACGCTTCTAGGCAACCTTGGCGAGCCTAATATGCTACAATCCCGTCCCGTGACGCTTCCTGAGGAGACGGACGGCGGGAGAGCACTGTGACTATTATTGACTTTTCACCCCAACGGAGGGAGGGCAGGGATGGCACAGCTGGCGTTTACTCTTATCTGTAGTGCGGCAGGACTGTGGTTTGCAGTCTATCTGGCCAAATGGGTGCTCCAGAATGATGAGGGCACCAAAGAGATGCAGAGCATTTCAAACGCGATTCGTGAAGGGGCGGAGGCATTCCTGGCGCGGCAGTACAAAACGATTGCGCTGCTGACGGTCCCCGTAGCGGTGGTGATCTATGTGCTGTATGCCCTGCGCCACAGTTCTGGCCAGGAAAACATCACCACGTCCCAGCTAGCCCTGTATGTCGCCGGGTCGTTCATTTTTGGCGCCATCTGCTCGGGCATTGCTGGCTATGTGGGCATGTGGGTGGCGATCCGTTCCAACATTCGCACGGCGGCAGCGTCGCGCAGCAGCTTGAACCTGGGTCTGCAGATTGCCCTGCGTGGCGGCGCCGTCTCCGGGTTGTTCGTGGTGGTCATGAGCCTCCTCGGCGTGGGTGGTCTGTTTGCCCTGTTAAGCCTCTTTGGCATTGCAGATCAGCAAATCCCCTTTTTGATTGTGGGCTATGGCTTTGGCGCCAGTTTTGTCGCACTGTTTGCCCAGCTTGGCGGTGGCATCTATACCAAGGCCGCTGATGTGGGGGCAGACCTGGTCGGCAAAGTTGAAGCGGGTATCCCGGAAGATGACCCGCGGAATCCGGCGGTCATCGCCGATCTGGTGGGGGATAACGTCGGCGATTGCGCCGGCCGTGGGGCCGATCTGTTCGAATCGACTGCAGCGGAAAATATTGGCGCGATGATCCTTGGGGTGGCGCTGTATCCCTACTTCGGCCTGAAGGGTGTGCTCTTCCCCCTGGTGGTACGCGCCTTTGGTGTGCTCGCCTCCATGGCCGGGGTCTGGATTGTGCGCACGGAGGAAGATGCCGATCCGATGCAGGCGCTCAACAGGGGCTATTATCTGACTACGCTGCTGGCGGCCGTGGGCTTTGGCATCGGCTGTCTATGGCTGCTGAGCTCGTCGCAAGCACCGCACGCCTGGTTCAACTTCTGGCTCTGTGGGTTGATTGGTCTGGCGACCGCCATGGCATTCGTCTACATCACGCAGTACTACACAGAGTACAGATATCG
Source organism: Candidatus Entotheonellaceae bacterium (assembly GCA_048594805.1). Taxonomy (GTDB): domain Bacteria; phylum Tectomicrobia; class Entotheonellia; order Entotheonellales; family Entotheonellaceae; genus SXND01. The sequence continues at coordinate 4,190 of JBMDXC010000353.1, forward strand.
TCCTGTCCGTTCCATTGCTGATGCATCGCAAACCGGCCCGGCCACCAATATCATCGCCGGCATGGCGGTGGGAATGGAGTCAACGGCACTCCCAGTAATTGTCATTTCTGTGGCCATCATTGCCTCGTATGCGCTGGGGAAGAGTAGCGGCGTGGAAATCCCGAACAACCCGCTTGGGGCTGGTCTGTTCGGCACCGCCGTGGCCACCATGGGCATGCTGGGTACGGCGGCCTACATCCTGGCTATGGATACGTTCGGACCCATTGCCGATAATGCTGGCGGGATCATCGAAATGAGTCAGCAACCCGATGAAATTCGCCAGAAAACCGATCGCCTGGATGCGGTGGGCAACACCACCAAGGCGCTGACGAAAGGCTACGCTATCGGCAGTGCCGCTCTCGCGGCCTTTCTACTCTTTGCGGCGTATCTGGACGAAGTGCGCGCCTATGGCACCCACTTGATGGCGGTGGATATTTCCAAGCCCCAGGTCTTTGTGGGTGGCCTGCTGGGAGCGATGTTGGTCTTTCTGTTTGCGGCTATGGCGACGCGGGCCGTTGGGACGGCTGCGGGCTACGTGATCGAGGAAGTACGCCGGCAATTCCGCGAGCATCCCGGTATCCTGCAGGGCACCGAGCAGCCATCCTACCGGCAGTGCGTCGACATCGTGACCGCCGGGGCGTTGAAGCAGATGATACTTCCCGGCTTGCTCATCGTTGGTATGCCGATCGTCGTGGGCCTCGTCTTCAGGCAGCTCGGTATTGGCGCCGAAACTGTGGCCGCCTTTTTGATGGTGGGGACCATTGCCGGTATTCTTATGGCCACCGTACTCAATAATAGCGGCGGTGCCTGGGACAATGCCAAAAAATACATCGAAACGGGTGCTATGGGTGGCAAAGGTTCAGAAACGCACAAGGCGGCAGTGGTAGGGGATACGGTTGGCGATCCGTTCAAGGACACGGCTGGTCCGTCGCTGCACGTCGTCATTAAATTGTTGAGTACAATTACTCTCGTGCTGGCCCCGCTGTTTCTCTAAGCGGGGAAAGCCTTTGTCTAGCTAGGAGCATGGATGTCGCACCTGATCGATATTTTCCTGCATCTCGATATGTACCTCGATACTGTCATCCAACAGTATGGGGTGTGGATGTACTTCATCCTCTTTGTGGTCGTCTTTCTGGAAACTGGTGTGGTCGTCACCCCGTTCTTGCCTGGCGATTCGCTCCTGTTTGCTGCAGGGGCCCTCTGCGCCAGGGGGGACTTAGTGGTTGGTTGGCTCTTTCTGCTCCTGTGGCTCGCAGCAGTGCTTGGCGATACGGTGAACTACAGCATCGGCCACATCGTCGGCCCGCGGGCCTTTCACGGCCAGAACCGTTTCTTCAAACGGGAGCACCTGGACCGGACACATCAATTCTACGAGCGATACGGGGGGAAGACGATTGTGCTCGCACGCTTCGTCCCTATTATCCGCACCTTTGCACCCTTTGTGGCCGGCATCGGTCGCATGTCCTATGGGCGATTTGTGACATATAACGTCTTAGGTGGTCTCCTGTGGACAGGACTCTTTGTCTTCGGAGGGTATTACTTCGGTAATCAGCCCCTGGTGAAGCGGAACTTCACTTTCGTAATCCTGGCGATTATTGTCATCTCGCTCCTGCCCCTTGTGGTCGAGTTGGTCCAGAATTATCGACGCAAAGCCCGCGTGGCACGTACCCAGCCACCGCCTGAGAAAGTCGCTTGACAGGATCCGCGCAGGTAGAGTACCATGCGCCGGGCTCGCAGCCTACACCCCTGCAGAGCCCGGATAGTCTCCTGCCAGGGCGGCCCGAGTCTTTCGGCGGCCTCTGGCCGCAAGTATCCTAAGATGTTTCCCCAGAGAGAATCCCCTTGATGCTAGTGGGCAAGACGTATCTCATTGTAGTGCTGTGTCTCGTGTTTGGACTTGTGGTCAGCCAGGCGTGGGGCCAAAATCTCGCGGTCTTTCCCAAAGAAGAAATCCTCCTCGTGGGTGGCGATTTCCGCCTGCGCAGTGTGACGAGCAACATCGCCGGCGCGAATCTCCTCGGTGGGGGAGAAAGCGGTGGTTTTCCTACCGAAGATGGCGACACCAAATCCTTTTTTGATACCCGGTTACGGTTATATTGGGACTTCCGCCCCAGTGACCTCTTGCGCGTGCATTACCGCATGGAAATCGGTGATGTGCGCTTTGGTGGCGGCACGGAAGATGGCAGTGATGTGACGGGTAACCTGGTGCCGGTGATCGGACCTGGCTCTGGGGGAGGGGTTGGGGCAGATGGTGTGAATGTCGAGACCAAGAACATATTCCTGGAATTTGCCATGCCTTTCCTGCCCGGCCTGAGTTTCCGTGGCGGTATCTTCGGCTATGGCGATCGCTACGATTTTAATATCATCGCCGACGATTTCGCTGGCTTTCAGTTGCTCTACAGGCGCGGTGATGTGGCGGCCCACTTCGTCTATTTCAAATTTTTCGAGGGCGACACGCGTGATAACGCCGATGATGGTCAGTGGTTTGGTATTGATGGGCAACTCCAGATCAGTGAGGCCACGCGTGCGGCGGCCACGTTCTATTACTGGCTGGATCAAGAGCATGAGGGTACGCTCGGCTTCACACCGTATCAATACTGGATCGCCAGTGAGGTGACCACACGCCTGACTTCGGGTCTTGGTCCAATTCAGGTCAAAGGCTATGCCATCTATAATCACGGTGAGGGCTATTTTGGCCGGCGCCAGGGGACGAACAGCGGTGCAAACGTCAGTTTGTCTGGCGATATGTCGCTGAGCTTTGGCACGGTGGGCTTACAGGCGCAATACATTACGGGGGCAAGGGGCAGTAAGCTCCAGCTTGAAGGCGGCTCCAAGGACACGAAAGACATCGGTGCCTGGTTGGGC
>JBMDXC010000354.1:0-2073 GCA_048594805.1 Candidatus Entotheonellaceae bacterium
AGTCGACGGCCGGTCACATGTCCTGACTTGATTTCTGTACGCTGGTGCACCCCAATGTGACTGCACCACACACGTATTGAGGCTCGCTCGCCATCGAGATGACGAGTGCAGAGACGCCTGACAGAGTGCCTCTCTGCGGCCTAGAAACTTCTCGGTACCCTCATGCCGGCCTACGCAAAGGAGGGGCTGAACGTCTTCCGTTCTCCAGTGAGTGCCAGGCTCGGGTGAGGGGCAGCACACGGGAACCGTTGTTGACTATCACCGTATGGAAAGGACGGAGGCGCAGGACCTGCCGTCCCCTCCTCTCCTCGTTACCATCTTCCACTATAGCATACCAGCGGGTATGCTGGGGAGGGGCCTCAATAAGGATGGTGTACGGAGTCTTTCGCGAAATTGACGGCAGTCGGGACATCCTGTAGAAGCAGGGTAGAGAGAACCTGTTTCCAAGAAGGATGCCCCGATGAGCCATGCCACGCAGCGTCACCATCGACGCTACCTGCATGACGCCCTGGATATTATCAACCGTCGTGGTCTGCCAGGCAATGTCAAAAGCGCGGTCTGCCAAGAGATGCAGCACGCCGTCACCACCACGGTCAAGCGTGTCGTAGAGCACAGCCTGGAGGAAGAGTTGACCGAGTATCTCGGCTTAGCCTGGTACGAACACCTGCCCTGGGGCCGTTGCCCGGAGTTGACGCGTAGTGGCACCTACGGTCGGGAGTTACTGACGCAGTATGGGCGCATTGCGGACCTGCGGGTGCCCAAGCTGCGGCGGGGTAACCGGGAACTCCAGTGGCAGACCATTGAGCGCTACGAGCGCTGCTGGGGGCCGCTGCTCGATCATCCTATCATGGGGTATTGCTTGGGGCCGAGTCTGCGAGACCTTCAGGAAGTGCTGTATGACACGCTTGGCGAGGTAGTGTCGCTGTCGTCGTGCAATCGTCTGCTATGGGAAGTCGACAAGCAGATCAAGGCGTGGAAGAGCGCTGTCCTGGAGGTCCCGCCAACGGTGGTGATGGTGGATGGCATGTGGGTCAAGATCGCCTATCCCACAGGCGACCATTGCCTGGATGCCCAAGGCCGCCTGCGGGCCGTCAAGCACAAAGAAAAGCGCGTCGTCTTAAGCGCCCTTGGGCTGTGGGACGATGGTCACTGGGAGATTGTCCACTGGCAGATTGCCACAGGGGAAAACCAGGCCGCCTGGCATCATTTCTTGGGGGAACTCTACCACAAGGGCCTCACCGAGGAGACGACCCAGTTGGTGGTCAGTGATGGCAGCGCGGGTCTCGAGAGTGCTCTCGATTACCACTACTACGGGGTGCCTCACCAGCGTTGTATCTTTCATAAGATCAAAAACCTTGCTGACCATCTGGTGTTTGACGAGTTAGAGATCGAGGCCGCACAAGATGCGGACAAGGCCCTACGCCAGGCCAGACAGGCCCGTAAAAAGGCGATGCTGGCTGATGCCAGTGAGGTGTATGCAGACCATGAAGAAGCGGAAATCAGGCAGCGCGCGGCGCACTTTCGGGACAAGTGGCAAGGGCGGGAGCCCCAAGCCGTAGCGGCCTTTTTCGTCGATTTTGACAAGACCTTAGCGTATCTCAAGATCGATTTTCCCGACGCTCTCTCCTCTTTGATTCGCACCACGAACCTCTTGGAGCGCTTTCACCGGGAGGCCAGACGAAAACAGCATGATATCGGCATGTTTCAAAGTGAGCACGGCTGCGAGGTGCTGTGGTATCTGATGGCCATGCGCGAGACGGCCAAGCAGCAAGCCCTTGTGAAATGCAACCGATGTCGGCTCTGAAAATTCGCGAATAAGGTCATACACTATCGTTTCGGGAGTTTATTACACGAAGTGGCGATATTTTTACGTGTACCCGGGCGGGTTTAAGCACTTTTTATTGATCCTTCTACGGTGAGACAGTGCCAGGGAGAGAGATCGGCATGGATGCAGTGACCTTCAGCGGTATTACCTCTTATCAGGGCGTAACCATACTCGTGGTCCGTCCGCACCCGGATGATGAGAGCTCGTCGACCGGCGGCATGCTCGCCTATTACCACGAGCGTGGGGTA
>JBMDXC010000355.1:0-4108 GCA_048594805.1 Candidatus Entotheonellaceae bacterium
CGCGCCGGGGATACGGTGGTCGTCCACAGTATGGACCGGCTGGCACGAAACCTGGATGATCTTCGCCGAATCGTCCAGTTGTTAACGAACAAGGGCGTGCGGATCGAGTTTGTGAAAGAGCAGCTGACCTTTACCGGTGAGGATTCCCCCATGGCAAACCTCATGCTCTCGGTCATGGGCGCCTTTGCCGAGTTTGAGCGGGCGCTGATCCGGGAGCGACAGCGCGAAGGGATTGCACTTGCCAAAAGGAGGGGCGCGTATAAGGGGCGCAAAAAGGCCCTTTCCGAGGCAGAGGTACATTTACTGCGAGAGAAGCTGGTCTCGGGGATCAGTAAAACGCAGGCCGCCCGCGAGCTGGGGATTAGCCGGGAGACCCTCTACCAGTACTTGCGGGGGGAAACGGCCGCTGCTGCCGCTGATACCCGTTGAGCAGATCTCCAAGATCCTATACATTCCCCGTTCGGCGTTTTAGAGACATATCAGGGAATATGCTTGGAAGTAAAAGTAATTTGGCTCCTGCACAGGGGGGTTGCAGAATCCCCGTTATGCGACGCAATTTTTTACGCTAAGGGTTTTGATTCCGCGCACAATCGGAAGTGCATTTTCAATGCGGGCCTCATCCCCAATATCAAAGAGAATCCCCGCAACCGTAAGACCCCGAAGCGCGGACGCAAACGCCTCTTCAATGAAGCCATCCATGCGTTGCGGATGCGCGTGGAGCGCACCTTTGCGTGGGAAGATAAGTTCAAACGGCTACTGCTCCGATTTGAACGTATCCAGCAACGGCATTATGGCATGAAGGTGATGGCATACACGTTGATCAATCTGCGCAAGTTCTGCGGTACCTAAAACTCGCAACCAGTTAAGTGACAAAAATCGTCAAAATACTTGACACAAACCTTCATGACTCATTATCATGAAATGATATGCCAACACGTGACGTTGGTCGAGTTATGTTGAGAGGCCGAAAGTGGCCGACGCCGTGATCGAGACCGTCACCCTGGTGCTTCCATGAGGATTGGCAACCATATCTATTGAAAGGGGGTGCTTACACGCCTTATGTAGATAAAGGATGAAGATTGGACAGAGGTTTCTCAACAATGAAAAGGCACGGCATACGGGGATGACCCTTATGCACCATACCAGGAGGATGTCATGTTAAAGAGATTAGTAATGATGGGCCTGGTAGGCATCAGCTTGACCACGATATTGGCGGCTAAGGCCAATGCTCAAATTGCGGGTTGGGCAGGTTCTGGTTTTAGTGATTTTAAATTTGGGGTAGCCCTCAAGGAAGTCCCGACTAAATTCCCTTCGGTACTATCCGTTGAAGGCACGCTGAATAATGTGGAGTGTTTCTGCTTTAAGCCTCACAGCCACGAGGTGGTTCCAGGTCAAGTAGTCATGCAGAAGATCAACGCAGCTGCGGAAGTAACCAAGCCTTCGGCAAGAGAGGTTGACATTGAGTTATTTCAGTTCTCTCTTGACGTTTACGAGGGACTCGCCTGTGATCCCGGTTTTAAGCCCATACCCGGTTCATGTGCGACCGACGATGTAACGCTCGTGATGCATTGGTACCGCTGTACAGGCGACCCTAAGATTGATTCAGAGCCGTGTTTTGATGGCCACGGCGAGCTGACAGTCGATCGCAAGGCGCCGATCGATGAGGCTGCAACACACTGCACACTTGATCATGTCGAGCGGATTGCGAAGCTTATACCGAAGCCCGGCCAAAAGTTTGATTGCCCAGAGATACCTCTCCCAGAGAGACCTATGTAGTTCGACTGTCACCTTTGGGTTGCAATGATCCAGCTCAGATTCCCACGGATTTAGTGGTAGACTATCAACCCGTTGATATTGCTTGGGTTATTCTGCAACGGATTGTACGACCGTAGGTTGGCCTAAACCCAACATTCGTGTCACCAGGGGCAATAAGGAGTGGAGAGCGTTTCTCCCCCCAGCCACCCCTGGTATTGACACAGTTCTGCGGAGCATTTGGAGAGTGTCAGAGGGTTAACAGAGCGCCTCAAACAAGGCGAGTTGCGGGTGGGGACCACGGTGGCCCTGCGGACGGATCACCGGCGTCGCAGTCTCTGGAGGAGCCTCCAGGACCGCTGGCAGTTCCAAGTCGAGGCGCCGCAGCATATCTAAATAAAAGGTTCCATACGGACTGATATGTGCATAGAGGAGGGGCGTGAGCGCACGGAGATCCTCTGGGGTTAACCGGGTTGCCCAGGCCGGCTCGCTCAACACGCGTTGAATCATAATGGTATTGATATAGACCAACGCGTGTTGGAGCAGGTGGAGGGTGAGCATAGTGATTTCCTGTGCCTCCCGGCGATTCGTGGCAAAGTCGCCGCCGTTCCCGAACAGAATGAAGTCAGTGGCACTATTCCAGTTCTCCACGACGTTGAGACCTTCCTGAATCTCACGGCGTAAAGCCGGGAGGCGGAGATAGCGACACAGAAAAATCGTTCGGCAGGCTTTCCCGAGTTCGACGAGGGCCTTGTAGGTGGGATGCTGGATATTGTCCCGGGTGAAGCGCCGTAAGATGGCCTCGGTCTCGGCAGTCCCCAGGCGCAGTGCCGTACTGTATTTGACCATGTTGTCATACTCCGAGGTAATGAGGTCCCAGTGGATGGGCCGACGCAGGATCGGTTGGAGATGGGGATAGGCCGCAGGGGCACCCGCCTCAGGCCGGTAGAGCCGTTGTTTATGGATGGCTTTCAGGCGGGGGAGGAGCTGGAAACCTAACAAATGGCAGAACGCAAAGGCGACGGTACTTTGGCCATGACTATCGACATACTGGCGGTCCACTTCCATGGTCGTACAGTGCCGCAACACCCCTTCGATCATCGCGGCGACTTCCGACGACGCACAGGTCTTCAACTGGGAGTAGATACACGCCGCTTTGCGGTCCACATGCCAATAAATCATGATGCCGGGCTTGCCATACCGCACATGCCATTGCGTCAGAAGGTTCTGATCCCACGCCCGGACATGCCGCGAATCGGCGGCACAGGCCGTGGTCCCTTCGCCCCAGAGCTGGGGCCACCGCAGCGCAAACAGCTGATTCACGACCATGGCGATGGCCTGGCGTAACGCCTCCCGCGTGATGAACCGTTGCTGAATGTAGAGGAGATCTTTATACGTCACCTCAGGATTCCCCAGGTGGACACGCTTGAGGCTCGCTCCGGTGCCGAGCCCATACAGCGTGAGGAGCAGACGGTATTGGAGGGTCGCCCGGGCGAGATTTTCCCAGGCGGTAGGACTCCGAAAACACTGGGCGAAGCCTACACGGACGTCCGTTGCCTTGAGGACATCGAGCAAACTGGTCATCGGCCACCGCCGGACGATCTCCGCTTTCAGGGCCACGAGATTGTGAGGTTCCGGCTGCGGGGCTAAGGGAGAGAGCTTGATCCACCCCTTGGCTTTCGTCAGGATCTCGACGTCGGTATTGTGGGCAGCAAGAGCACTCAACTACCGCACATCGCTTTGCAGACGGTGGTGCTCGTCATGGACGGCAGCGGTGTGGGCCGCGGGTGTACCGCACTGATGATCCATGTCGTCTATAAAGGTCGCGCTCTGCCGCTCGCTTGGCGGGTGCGTCAAGCTCCGAAGGGCCACTTTCCCGAAGACCTCCACATCGCTGTGGTCGAGTTGATACACGAGGTGATCCCCGAGGGGACCCAGGTGGTCTTTGTGGGTGACGGCGAGCTCGATGGGACGGCGCTGCAGGCCACACTACATGAGGCAGGCTGGTCCTACGCCTGCCGCACGGCCATAAGCCCCGTGGCGACGTGGGAGGGCGTGCCCTTTCGCCTCGATGCGTTAGGCGTGTGTCTCCAGCCGGGGAGGGTGATTGAGTTACAAGAGGCCTATATCACTCGTGAGGCGTATGGTCCTATCATGGTGCTGTGTTGTTGGACCAAGGGGTATCAAGAGCCCTTGTACCTGGTCAGCAATCTCGCGACAGCGGAGGAGGCGTGTCACTGGTATCAAAAGCGCTTCCGCATCGAGACCTTTTTTTCAGACCAGAAAAGTCGAGGCTTCACTATTCATAAGTCGCATATAACTGACCCACAGCGTCTTTCCCGGTTATTCATTGCCG
>JBMDXC010000356.1:0-3483 GCA_048594805.1 Candidatus Entotheonellaceae bacterium
GTCGAATAATGTTGTGCTAGCCGAAGCCCACTGCCGCCTCGGCCTAGGCACGTTGTCCGCCATAACCGGGCAGCGGGAGCAGGCCCGCACCGAGTTGGCTGCCGCCATCGCCCTGTACCACGCCATGAACATGACCTTCTAGCTGCCCCAGGCCGAAGCGGCGCTGGCGCAGGGAGCATGACCTGACGAGACAACACAGGCTAATGAGCCTGAGCCGACTGTGGCAACGGGAAGGCAAGCGTGCCAAAGCGCACCCGCTACTGGCGGAGGTGTACAACTGTTTCACTGAGGGCTTTGACCTCCAGGTGGCCGGAAGGCCACTCGATGCGTTCCGATCCGTGGACGTTATACCATCCTGAGAATCCTCACGCGTTCCCGTAATAGCTCAGGTAAAGTTGTCCTTCATAGTCGACAAGTCCAAGTGTGATTTGTTCGAGAAAGCCGCGCCGCCCCAGTACATTGCGTCGGAATCCTGTATCCTCAGCGAAGCCAACGAACGCGCTGCACTCCAAGCCAGCCACTGACAGATTGACTTCGTGGAGATACACCACAAACGTGCCTGTGACCGTCCCGACGAGCTGACACATGCCGCTTTCGACCTCCAGCCCCAATTGTTCGCCAAGATTGCGGGCAAAGATGCACAAGGATGCACCAGTATCTATTTTGGCTTCGCAGTTGATATGGTCTTGACTCAGACTGAGGGTGACAGCCACTGTAATGCTCAGTTGGCCGGGATCGTACTGCACCAATTTGGCAAAGGACATATGGTAGCTCATCCCCACCCTCCCCATTCTGCGACTTCGTCAGGCTTCGACACATAGGTGACAAACACCTGCGGCTTGCCCGCTGCACATGCACTTTCTCTCGCCACACGATAACTTGGTCCAATGGCTACCAGTTGCGTACCATCCAAGGCGACGTACTGTCCACCATATACTGCACGATGTGCTTTCAGCCATTCAAGCTGCCCCCGGCGCATGTCCTGTTCCATCGTACTCCTGTTGCGACGGGATTATTGGTCCAAACTGGCTTGCTCCAAGAGATAGTTGGCGAGCTGAATTTTTTCTTGTACAGTCAAACTCGCCGCTTGTTGTTTGATAGCAGTTATGATGCCAACTGACATCTTGCGCACTCCTCGTCAGGCTAGGTCACGTTGAGCCCGAGCTGCTTTATACAGTTGGGCAAGTCGGAATAACAGAAGCTCTGGCTGAGATTGTACGGTGTAGAATCTGGTCAACGCCATAAGAACAAGATATTGCACGCATAAGCAGGGAGAAGGGGTAACAGCAAAACGCGGTGACCGTTCAGCGAGGGCTGTCGTCTGGCGGGATGTGGCGAGGAGGCCTGGCAGCACGCGCGCCAGGCGCTCGACCTGGCCCGGCAGCACAAAGAGCGTGCCAACGAGGCCCTCGCGCGGCACCAGCTTGGCGTGGTCCAGGCCTACGCTGATCCCCCCGATGTCGTACAGGCCGAAGCCTCCTACCAGCAGGCTCTCGCCCTGGCCGAGGCAATGCGCCTGCGCCCGCTGCAGGCGCATTGCCATCAGGGTCTCGGCACCCTTTACACTACGACCGGCCAGCGACAGCAGGCCCGGGTAGAACTGGCCACAGCCGTCGAGATGTATCGCGCCATGGACATGACGTTCTGGCTGCCTCAGGCCGAGGCCACCCTGGCACAGATAGGCGAGGCAGAGAGGCCAGCGGGAGGAGTCCCCTGAGCAAGAGTTAAAGATGGAGGAGTGGCGGTCAAGGGACGAGCAGGCTTTATGGCTTCTCGCCAAACCCTTGCCCGAAGCGTTCGATACGATGCCGGATGTCGGCTACGATGCCACGCAGCGTAGCGATATCGGACGCACTCAGATGCGGCTCAAGTTCCTCGAATAAGGGACCAAGGTCCGGCCGGTAGTCATGCATCAGCGTGGCAATGTCGTTCTCGTAGAGCCCTACACGGGCAAAGTTCCCCTGACGGTAGAGAGAGGGAAGAGCGTAGAGTTTGAGCAGGAGCAGTCCCTCCACGGTCGCACACGGAATATCCTGCTCCCTGAAAGGCTTGATAGTCGCATACCGACGTTGAATCATGGCGAAGAACGGATTGCGGGTCAGGAGAAAATCAATCTGTAACATCGCGAAGGTGCCGCAGGCAAAATCGTTCTCCTGGCTGGTGATAGCAATTTCGGGCAATGCTTGCAAAGAAGACACGCTGATAATAAGGTCGATATCTTCGGTGTTGCGGCCTTGCACATATTGGAGCATCGCCACACCACCTACCAAAAGATAGTCAATCTGTCGCTCGCGCAATAACGTAAAAAGCTGTGCAACAGCTTGAAGTAATACCTCGGCATTCATGACTTCTGCGTCGGGTTTTCTGAAATTAAAGATAATGGCATTGCGAAGCACATTGCCAATGTGGACAGTGTTGGGCATAGTGAGTGATGCTTCTGGCTATTATCGACAGCATTGTATCAGGCACACGTTAGCGATAATGATGCGTAGCCGTCAATAAGCAGACGGTAACGACTATAGTATCCGATGATCCATACCACGACAAGGGGAAGCAGCAGACATGACAGGATAGGCGAGGGGGGCAACGCCCAGCAGGCTCTCATCACCGGGACAGCAGCCGGGCTGTCCCACTCGCTCCCCGCAGCCTGGGCTCCAGCACATCCCGCAAGGCATCGCCGAGCAGGTTAAACCCAAGCACGGCGATAAAGATGGCCAGGCCGGGGAAGATCCCTGCCCACGGCGCCCGTGTGACATGTCCCTGCGCAGCTGCTGTCAGCATGCCGCCCCAACTGGGGACGTCCGGGGGCACACCTACCCCCAGGAAGCTCAGGGAGGCTTCGATGATGATGGCAAATCCTAAATAATAGGTCGCCAGGATCAGGTAGATGGCCAGACAGTTGGGCATAATGTGTCGCCCAATGATGTGTGCCGCCGACGCGCCGATGGCCCTGGCTGCTACGATATACTCCATCTCCTTCACAGACAAGACCTGGGACCGGACAGTACGGACCACGGGGGCGAGCATGCCGATGATAATGGCAATAATGACGTTGTTCAATGAAGAGCCCAGGACAGCCATAATGGCCAGGACGATAATCAGGCCAGGGACGGCCATCATCGCGTCGACGATGCGCTGCACGACGAGGTCCACAACGCCCCCAGCATACGCCGTGGCCATGCCGACGACAAACCAGCCCGTGACCCCAATCACGACGGCGCCGACGCCCACGTACAGGGAGATACGGGCGCCATGGATGACACGGCTGAGGACATCGCGCCCGACATGGTCAGTGCCCAGGAGATAGGCCGATCCCGGCGGTACATAGACGGGGACACGATTGTGCGCCTCGCGGATAATCTGGCGCGGATCGTACGGGGAGAGCACCGGGGCCAGCAGCGCCATCACGAGCAGTGCCAGGACGATAAGACCACCCATGGCTCCCAGGGGTTTGCGCCGTGCGAACCCGGTCACCGCCTGCAC
>JBMDXC010000357.1:0-17246 GCA_048594805.1 Candidatus Entotheonellaceae bacterium
GACAAAAACTTCTGACCCATCGCGAAGCTGAGCAAGCCCGCCTGCAAGCTGAGCAGGCCCGTCTGCAGGCTGAGGAGCGCGCCAGTCAGGAAGCTGCCCTGCGCCAGGCCGCAGAAGCGCGTCTTGCTGAACTGGAAGCGCAACTTCGTGCCTTCCAGGCACGTCGCTTCCCAGAGGCCCCATAGTACGAGAAACACCCTGCCAGGCCCTCGTCGTGCCCACACGTCTCGTCCTCACAACCACCCTTCACCGACTCTCGAAGCAGGCAAGCACGGCGTAGGAGGCACGGAGGTAATGGAGCAATCATGAGGATATGTGATGAGTTAAAGACGACCGTGAAGCTCTGTATGTTCGACCTCTACGGCACCATTGTCGATATGCAGGCGGGACTCACCGAGGCCGTACGGCCGTACCTCGCAGCGAAGGGCTGTCGTGGTGAGCCTGGGCGCCTGGTCACCTGGTGGCGGCGGGCGCACTTCGAGAACTCCATGATTGACGCGCTGCTCCACCGCCAGCACCTGCCTTATCGTGACATTGGTCGGATATCGCTGGCCTACACGCTCGAGCGCGCTGGTATTGCGCATACCCAGGACGAGGTACAGACACTGGTCGCTGCCATCGAGCGCCTCAAGCCCTTTCCTGACGTGGTCGCAGCGCTCGAACGGCTGGCGCAGCGCTACCGGCTCGTGGTGCTCTCGAACGGCGACCCCGACATGCTAGAGGCGGCCAAGCCACACATCGGCTTTGCGTTCGAGCGCATGATCTCGGTCGCTGCCGCCGGTGCGTTCAAGCCGCATGTGGTGACGTACCGCACGGCCGCCGAGATCGTAGGCCTGGCACCGCATGAGATCCTGTTCGTCGCCAACCACGCGTTCGATTGCGTTGGCGCGAAGGCGTTCGGCATGGCAAGCTGCTTCGTCAACCGACGACAGCGCCCCTTTGGTGACTGGCCCTACCAGCCCGACCTCGTGGTGGCACACTTCACAGAGCTCGCCGAAAAGCTTACGTGAAAAGCATCTGTCCGGCCCCTCACCCCTGCCTGGCTTCAGATATCTCAGCCACGCAAGGCGCGAATGGCCTCCGCGTAGTCTGACTGGCCAAAAATCGCCGTGCCGGCAACGAGGACATCCGCCCCGGCGTCGCAGACCGCCCGGGCATTGGAGGCGTTGACACCACCATCGACTTCGATAGCCACATTCAGACCCCGTTCGGTAATCTGCTGCTTCAAGGCACGGATCTTGTCCAGGGTGGATGGGATAAAGCGTTGGCCGCCAAAGCCAGGGTTCACCGACATCAGCAACACCATGTGCAGCTCAGGCAAGATCTCCTCCAGAGCATGCAGCGATGTGGCAGGATTTAACACGACACTGGCATGCACACCGGCGTCTTTGATGATCTGAATAGTGCGATGCAAGTGCCGGCAGGCTTCGACATGCACCGTCAGATTATCGCTCCCTGCCTCGATAAACGCTGGCAGGAGCGCGTCAGGCTCCTCGACCATGAGGTGGACATCGAGGGGCAAACTCGTCACGGCGTCGAGGGCTTTAATAACGGGCGGCCCAATGGTTAAATTGGGCACAAAGTGCCCGTCCATGACATCGACGTGAATCAGGTCAGCGCCAGCGGCTTCGACCCGGCCAATCTCTTCAGCCAGACGGGCAAAATCGGCGGCGAGGATGGATGGTGCGATTCGTGTCACAGGCTTATCCTCATTGTGGTGCATCCCTACGGCGAAAGCGGGCCACAAATACTCCCTCGGTGCCCCACTGCTCTGGCGTCACATCGAGCGTACCGGCGCTCGCCGTGGACTCTCGAAGCTGGGCGGAGATTTCATGGCCAATGGCATCAAGCCGCATATCTGGATGTTCGGCCAGAAAACGTTGTACTACCTGGTGCGTCTCTTCTGGCTCGTTCGAGCATACACTGTACACTAAGACCCCGTGGGTGGCGAGCCAGGCCTGCTGGACATGGATCATCTTGATCTGGACCGTTTGTAACTCGACCAGGTCAGCAGCAGTTTTGCGCCATTTAATGTCGGGATGACGGCGTACCACGCCAAAGCCAGAACACGGGGCGTCGATCAGAATCCCATCACACAGCTGGCGTATGGGCGGGGCACAGGTGGCATCCGCCACGAGCGCTGTAACGCTCGTCAAGCGCAGGCGCCTGAGGTTGTGGCGCAGCAGGCGAACACGCCCTGGCTGCAAGTCGAATGCCACTATCTGTCCTGTATCAAGCATTAATTGTGCCAGATGTGTTGCCTTTCCTCCAGGGGCAGCACACACATCGAGCCAGAACTGCCCTGGGCGGGCCTGACACAGAGGGGCAACCAGCATGGCGCCCTGATCCTGCACCTGAAACAGACCCTCGGCATAGCTCGGCAGGGTATCCAGCCGGTCTGTCCCCTGCACAATGAGAGCCTCAGGGACCACACGCGATGGGGTGATGTGCTGAAGACCTTCGTGCTGAAGGCGCCGGGCTAATGCCTCTGGCGTGATGCGCAGCGTATTGGGGCGCAGGGTAACACCAGCAGGGCTATTGTTGACCGCGCACAGCGCCTGCGTGCGTTCCCAGCCATAGCGTTGCAGCCAGCGTTCGACCAGCCATTGCGGGTGCGAGTACGCCACTGCCAGGTAAGCGGCAGGACAGGTGGCCGCATCCGGTAACGTATAAGTGGTGTGGTCACGGAGGAGCGTGCGCAGGACCCCATTGACGAACCGTGCTGTCCCCTGATGACCGAAGCGCCGTGCCAGTTCAACGGTTTCATGCACCGCCGCTCTGTGCGGCACGCGCTCCATCCACAGGCATTGATACACACCCAGACGCAGCGCGTTACGAATCCACGGCGTTAACGTATCGAGTGGACGGCGACACACGTGCCCAAGCAGCCAGTCAATTTTCGCCCGCCAGCGCATGACCCCATAGACACAGTCCGTGACAAAGGCCCGCTCACGCCGCTCCAGAGTACTATGCCGCAGCACTTGACGCAGCACCACGTCTGTATAGGCCTGTTGTGTTTCAAGCGTGTGCAGTATCTGGAGCGCTGTCTGCCGCGCTGTTGGTGGCGCCGTGGTCTTGATCAAAACTTTCTCCCGGTTGGGCGCGATATCCCTGGACAAATTCCCTGGCAGACATGCGACGACGGTTCGCCGGCTGGAGTTCCTGCACCAGCAGTTGCCCAGCCCCACACGCCACGCACAGCCCCTCTGGGAGCACTGCCGTGATCGTGCCCGGGGGAGAGGCAGCAGGCGCAGCAGGTGCGGCATGGACGCGCGTACGCCAGAGCTTCACGCCAGTGCCGCGCCATGCGGTGGTTGCTCCAGGCCAGGGCACCAGAGCGCGCACCAGATTGTGCAGGGTTACAGCCGGCTGATGCCAATTGAGACGGCCCAGCTCACGGGTCAATTTGGGAGCATAGCTCGCCCCGGATTCAGGCTGGGGCTGCGCCGTCAGGGTGCCACGCTCAAGCGCAGCGAGCACTTCCAGCATCCCCTTTGCTCCAGCCTCGGCGAGCCGTGCTCCTAGACTCACAGCGTCGTCTTCAGGGGTGATGACACACTCCTCTCGCCACAGCATGGGCCCGGTGTCGAGGTGCTCGTCCATTTGCATGATGGTGTAACCTGTCACCGTTTCACCATGGATGAGGGCCCAGTTCACCGGGGCAGCCCCGCGATACTTGGGGAGCAAAGAGGCATGGAGATTGATACAGCCGTATGGGGGCAGCGCGAGCACGGCTGGCGGGAGCAAGTTGCCATACGCCACCACCACAATAACGTCTGGTTGGCATGCTGCCAGTGCGTCCACTACCGCGGCTGGGCGCAGACTTGCTGGCTGCAAGATGGTCAGGTGGTGCTCAAGGGCCAGCGCCTTAACGGCCGATGCTGCCGCTTGCTGACCCCTGCCGCGTGGCCGATCTGGCTGCGTGACCACGGCCATGATCTGGTGCGGCGAGGCGAGCAACGTGCGGAGTGTGGGACAGGCAAACGGTGCCGTGCCCATGAAGATAATGCGCATAGCGTCACTCCAGGCCCAGCCTCTAGCGCCGCTGCCGTTGGGCGCGCTTAAATTTGCGGATCACGATATCACGTGCTGCTGGGCCCATGCGATTGAAAAACAACATGCCCTGCAGGTGGTCAATTTCGTGCTGGAAGGCGCGTGCAAGCAGACCTTCTCCCTCCACTTCTACCGTCTCCCCCTGACGATTCATGCCGCGTACGACCACATGCGTGGCTCGTGGTGTAGGGCCATACACCCCTGGCAGGCTGAGGCACCCCTCGTCTTCCTGGACCCGCCCCTCAGCTTTGATAATCTCAGGGTTGATGAAGGTCATCAGCGCATTGGCATCGCGGCCACTCGTCACATCGACCACAAATAATCGGAGCGAGACTCCTACCTGCGGAGCAGCCAGGCCAATACCCGGTGCGTCGTACATGGTCTGAATCATATCGTCAATCAGGCGCTGGAGGGTGTCGTCAATGGTCTCAACCGGCTCAGCCTTGCGACGCAACACCGCATCGGGAAATTCGTGGATTGGCAACACCGCCATGCTCTGTGTCCTTCAGCTCCTTGTCGGATGTTTTCGCGAACGATACTGCGTGAAAATTCGCTAATGTATAGCCCATTTTGTGCACAGGCGCAATGCGTCAAGAGTGGCACACCCACTGCGATAGAGCCTCAGGCCGTGGTTCCAAACACTAGAGAAACGTCACAGGATCAATATCCACACTGAGTCTCGCGGCCCGCAGCTGGTCACGCTCCTGGTGCGTCTCGGCGAGCGTGTCCTTCAGCCATTGATGTAAGGCCCGGCTCGAAGTCGCTTTCAGCAGTATATGCCAGCGATGGCGGTCCTTAATCTTGGCTATCGGCGCCTCGGCAGGTCCCAACAGGGTGGCGTGTTGGGGATGGGGTAGACGACGTTGCAACACGGCACCGAGCCAGCGGCTGGCCTCCTCAGCCCGGACGGCGTCCGGGCTGTCAATGATGAGGCGCGCCAGGCGGGTATAAGGAGGATACAACATGGCTTGACGACGCTGGATCTCATCCTGAAAAAACCCTGTATAGTCATGATGTTGGGCAAAAGCGATACTGTAGTGCTCGGGACGGTAGGTCTGGAGAAAGACGTGCCCATGCACCTGCCCTCTCCCGGCCCGACCCGCCACCTGCGTGAGCAGTTGAAACAGACGCTCAGGGGCACGAAAATCGGGAATAGCGAGGGTAGCATCGGCTGACACCACACCGACCAGAGTGATATTGGGATAATCGTGGCCTTTCGCAATCATTTGGGTGCCCACCAGGATATCGATATCGCCACTGCCAAGTGTACGCAAAATACGCTGGTGCGCCGCTTTGGCGCGGGTAGTGTCGCGATCCATACGTGCCAGACGCGCGGTGGGAAACAGCGCCCGTAATACCTCTTCCACTTGCTGTGTGCCGAGTCCAAAAGGGTACAGAGCTGGACTGGAGCAAGCGACACAGATCGACGGGGCCGGCTGGGAAGCATCGCAGTAGTGGCATTTGAGGGTACGATCACGGCGGTGGTAGGTGAGAGAGACGCTGCAATGGGCGCACTGCGGCACCACACCGCAATCACGGCACTGGAGGTAGGAGGCGAAGCCACGCCGATTGATCAGAATGAGACACTGTTCCTGACGCTGCAAGCAGGCCGCAATGGCCTGATAGAGTGGCGTGGAAATGACCCGCTCATTAGGCATGGCGTGGGCGCGTTGATCGATCACCGTAATACTGGGTAACGGTTTGTCCTCAACCCGCTGCGGCAGCGAGAGCGCGAGATACTTGCCGCTACGGGCATTGTGGAAGGTCTCAAGGGCCGGCGTAGCGCTGCCTAAGACGACTACAGCCCGGCACTGCTGCGCCCGTACGATCGCCACATCGCGCGCATGGTAACGCGGTGTTTCCTCCTGCTTATAGGAGGAGTCGTGCTCCTCATCAACGACGATCAAGCCAAGGTTGTCCAGCGGCGCAAAGACAGCCGAGCGGGCGCCAATCGCAATGCGCGCCTCACCACCGGCCAGTCGCCGCCACTCGTCGAAGCGTTCGCCGGCCGAGAGGCCGCTGTGGAGCACCGCAATTTGTGAGGCAAAACGCGCCACAAAGCGCTCGACGAGTTGATCGGTCAAGGCAATTTCCGGCACCAATACCAGCGCCGTGTTGCCCTGCCGTAAAGCGGCGGCAATAGCTCGCATATACACCTCGGTCTTGCCGCTCCCCGTGACGCCATACAACAGCACAGGGGCACTCTCGGCGGACGCCAGCCTGGCTTCAATCTGCCATAAGGCATGCTGTTGCGCCTGGTTCAAAGTCGGGAGCGGCGAGGCAGCCATGGGCGCCGATGGTACGACAGCCCGCATTTTCTCGACCTGGGCGACGTCAACAGCCGCATGCAGGGCGAGACGCTTCACTGCCGCCGAGGCTCCAGGACAGCGCTGCCGAAGCGCTGCGAGCTCCCATACTGGCTGCTCTTGCAACAGGGATAGAACGGCTGCCTGGCTTGGGGAGCGCTGTTGCAGCTGCTGCCGCAAGGCCTCCACTTCAGCACACGACAGGCGTAAGCGTACCATCGTCACCAGGCGCGGTTGCGTCTTTGGGGCGAGCCGTTGTTGTTGCCGGAGCACCAGGCCCTGCTGCTCCAAACGCCGCAACCAGGGGGCCAGAGCCTGGGCCTCCAGCAGACGCTCCAACTCGTGCTGCCCCTGTGTCCCGTGGTGCGCCAGGCATTGCAGCACCTTCCCTGCTTTGCCTCGCGGCCAGGTAGCAGCATTGTCCTGGGCTTGGGCCGTCAGGCTATAGACCGCTTCTGTCTGGACACGGAAGCCTTCTGGGACAGCTGCCTTGAGCACTTGTCCCCAGGAGCAGAGATAGTACTCAGCGATCCAGCGTGTGAGTTGTAAGAGGGCAGGGGTGAGGAGGGGTGTCTCGTCCAATATCTCTACCAGCTCCTTGAGATCGGCAACGGGACTGGTGCTGGCGAAGTCAACAATATAGCCTAGAACCTGGCGCTTGCCCAGTGGCACTAACACACGTTGCCCTATACGGCAACACGGGCGCAGGTCAGGTGGGATATGATAGTCGAGGGGGGTCTCCAAGGGCAGTTCAACAACGATTCGGGCGATCTCCGGGGGTGGTGCAATCCCGTCCAGGGCAGACTGCGTGCTGAGACCGCCGTGCTGCATGTTTTCCTTTCCTTGCCGTCTCGCATCTGGCGTTCAATCCCTCATCCGGGGACCCCACCTGCGGCTCCTAGGAGACATCGAAATGCATGCGCCCGGCGGTTTTGCGATTTTCCATCTCCTCCTGGCAGGAGCGGCAAAAGCGCGCCCAGGGAATGGCTTCCAGACGCTTGATTTCGATGGGGTCTTCACAGCTGGCACAGATGCCATAGTCGTTACGATCGATGCGCTCAATGGCGTCCTCAACCGCACGTAACTCGTCGAGTTCCCGGCTTTTGAGCATGAAGGTGATTTCGCGATCGCGTGCGCTACTGGCAATGTCAAGCGAGTCGCCGCGCGTGATATCGTCACTCCCCTGCAGCGGCGGTTCCTCAGAAATCTTGGAGAGAATAACCTGGCGGCGTTTTTGGAGATTTGCCCGTATTGTCTTAAATTCTTCTCTCATGAAATGGCCGTCCTCTGTTGATGACTTGCGCCTGCAGACGTGTCGTTCCTCGTGGTCTGTTGGCACACGGGTACGTCAAACAGGAGGGTGTACTCCACATCCATGGCGAGAGAGGGAGTCCAGGGAGGTAAGAAACAGGCAGCCCTTAAACCTGTAGTGTACATATGGGTACAGTTTGAGGCATCAGGCTCTGTGGAGAACATCCTCAACGTTTTGCTCGCCTTATGACGTATGTTGACATGGCAGAATACATCAAAGGTACAGGAACAAAGTCTACAAAACGAGAAAGCCCAGCCCGAAAAGCTGAGCTCAACGTATAGACTATACTACGTAAGCTGCATTAACATCAGCACGCGCTAGTTGTATGCTTACCAGCGTATCATGAGCGGACATTAAGCAGAATGCCATAATTATAATGGCCGCGATTCCTAGTGTCAATGGAACTGAGGAGCGCATCTTGACAAGGCAACAAAGCCACTGCTACAATTGGTGTTTACGCTGCATCGGCCAAGTCTGTGGCATATGATTGTGGAACGTGAGAGGAACTAATGACCACAGAGCGTAAGATCCGGGTGCTTATAGCCAAGCCCGGCCTGGACGGACATGATCGGGGCGCCAAGGTTTTGGCCCTGGCCCTGCGTGATGCTGGTATGGAAGTCATTTATACGGGCTTACGTCAACAACCAGAGCAAATTGTCGCGGCAGCCATCCAGGAAGACGTCGATGTGGTCGGTATGAGTTGTCTGTCAGGGGCCCATAATCACCTCTTCCCACGGGTCGTCGAGTTGCTCAAGGCCCAGGGAGCCGACGATGTGTTGGTCGTTGGGGGAGGCACTATCCCGGAAAGTGATATCCCAGAACTCCAGGCGAAGGGGGTGCAAGCCGTCTTTGGGCCTGGTTCATCCATCGCGGAGATTGTCTCCTATATCCGAGAACACGTGCCTCGACAGCCCTGATCTCTTCCTGTTTTTCTTTCCTGAGCATACATGTGAAGGGTGACGTCCCTGTGCCCCACCATGGAGGACGCTACGGCCGTGGATCTCGTTGAGAGGATGCTTGCTGGTGACCAACGGGCCTTGGCACAGCTCATGTCGCACGTCGAACGGCACAGTGCAGAAGTCCCAGAGATTATGCGACGTATTGCCCCGACCCTCGGGAGAGGATACTGCGTGGGCATTACGGGACCGCCGGGCGCTGGCAAAAGCACCATCACTGACGCACTCACCACCCAGGCGCGCCAGCAGGGACAAACCGTAGGCATTATCGCTGTCGATCCTACCAGCCCTTTTTCTGGCGGAGCCCTGCTCGGCGACCGTATCCGCATGCAGCAACATTATCTTGATGCTGACGTGTTTATTCGAAGCATGGCCACGCGCGGCAGCCATGGGGGGCTACCTCAGGCAGCTCAGGGGGTCAGAAAGCTGCTTGAGGCGTTTGGTAAGGATCTGATTCTCATCGAGACGGTGGGAGTAGGACAGACAGAGATCGACATTGTGGAAGCTGCGGACACCACTGTGGTACTCTTAGTGCCTGACAGTGGCGATACGATTCAGGCGATGAAAGCCGGCATCATGGAGATTGCTGATGTCTTTGTCATCAATAAGGCGGATCGTGATGGGGCAGAGCGCATGATGCGCGAACTCCGCATGCTGGTCCATATGCATCCGCGCTATGAGTGGTGGGAACCCCCAGTGCTGGCTACCCAGGCCCATAAGAACATGGGGATCGCCGAGCTCTATGCGACTATTGAGCAGCATAGACAGAGCCTGACGACAACTGGGCAACTCCTCGTGCGCCGCCGCCAACGCCGTCGGAAGGAACTGTTGGCGCTGTTGCAGCAGCGTCTTATGGCCATGCTCGTGGCGCGCCTGGAGCAGCATGAAGTGTTGCACACGCTCAACGAGCAGGTGCAGGAAGGACATATTGACCCCTATACTGCTGTGGAGCAGATCCTAGGAAGCAAGGACATACTCTGGTGACGACCCCATCAGCTCAACAGGAGTTTTTATGGCTGCGCATGCTGCCTCTGAGGCCCCATCGGTAGGCTACGACGCGCCACCAGATAGGCATCACTTATGGCATACAGCCAGAGGATGAGCGCAAGCATTTTCCCCAGGAGAAACTGCCAAGCTACCACGGCGACTAGGCCACAGATGAGGAGCACCACACCCTTCACGATCTGTCCATTGTAGAGCTGACCAAGGCCGCAGATGAGGGACAAGGTCGCAGCCAGCCAGGGGCGTAGTGCACTGTGATGTGCTGGAGAAGTGTGGCGTTCCTCCGCAGTAGAGAGCGCGGACGAGGAGGGCGTCGGAGACACGTGAGGCGGTATCGCACCGACAGTAAGGCCTGGCGACGGTGCAGGCGTAACGCCAAGCGCCAAGGCAAGCGCATACAACACGCCGGGGGGAAGCGCCACACCACAGTGCGTGCAGTGGTGATGCATCTCCGTAAGTCGCTCATGGCAATGGGGGCAGTGGATGTGGATAGCCATACACACTTCTCAAAGCGACATGCTACACGTAGCTGCGGCACAGCATTGCACCTCAACGGAGCATCGTAATGCCTGACATTTCATAGTGTCAAGCACAAAGCGTGTCGCGGTGCTGTGTGAGGGATTGCTCTCGACCTCATTTCCTGGTACAAGACATCGTGAGGAATGGAAACACCAGAGAGCCTCGCCAGCACATGAGGCGTGCTGTCCCGGCGCGACGGTGGCATGGTGAGTAGATACTCGTGGCGGAAGCTATACGGACACAGGCCACAGCGAGGTCCAGATGAGAGGATACCATGTACCCCCGAACCGTGATTGTCAAAGACGACCGTGAAGTCGAGCTCTGGCCCATGACCGCTGACGATGCCCCAGCCCTTTTGGGGTTTTACCGCTCCTTACCTCCCGAAGACCTCTTATATCTACGCGAGGACGTGACAAAACCGGAGTCTATGAGCCGCTGGGTAGAAACCATTGAAAGCGAACAGGGCTGGCATCTTCTGGCAGGATACGAGGGACGCATCATCGCAGACGGCGAGCTAGATCATCAGTTCTACGGCTGGTCGCGACATGTCGGGGAAATGCGTATCGTGGTTGACCCGATGTTTCGTGGGAGCGGTCTCAGTACGGTCATGGCTCAGGAAGTGTTGGCGCAGGCCACCGACGAAGGCTTGCATAAGGTGATGGTGCAGATGATGGTTGGTCAGCATGCAGCCCTGCACCTCTGTGAAAGGCTTGGATTTCATCACGAAGCCATCTTAAAAGAGCATGTCCAGGATCAACATGGGCAATTCCGCGATCTCGTGATCATGGCGTATTTTATTCGGGACTTTCTAGGGCGTCATGCCCTGGGAGAGGACCCTGAAGGCCCCCAGTGACCTACGGCGTTCAATGACAGCTGAGGAGAGCTATACAGGGGGGCGAATGTTAGCCCTCTGTATGGCATCCGGACTGAGGTATAGCCCGGATGTACATGAGGATCAGCCAGCGATGAGTTGAGTATGTCAGGTCGTATACTCCGCGTTGAGTCGTACATACTCTGCGGTCAGATCACAGCCCCACACCGTAGCCTGGCCATCGCGTATGCCCAGGTCAATGCTAATACGAATATCCCTGCCCTTCAGGTAGTTAGTCAGACACTGAAGATCGGCGTTTTGTGGCTCCCCGTGGGAGAACACGCACAGATCCCCAAACGCCATACACACCCGTTCAGGTCGGATATCGGTTTCTTCATGGCATTTGCCAATCGCCATAGCCAGGCGACCCCAATTGGGGTCGGCGCCATGGACTGCGGTCTTGACCAGGGGAGAATTGACAATAGCCTTGGCAATGCGCTTGGCCTGCTGGGCATCGCGCGCTGAGGTCACAGTGACTTCAATGAGCTTCGTTGCTCCTTCCCCATCACCGGCGATCTCTTTGGCGAGATGGATACAGACCTCCTTGAGGCTGGTCTCAAAGGCATGCAGATCAACCTCCCCAGCCAGGCCGTTGGCCATGACAATGACGGTATCGCTGGTACTGGTATCGGTGTCGACGCTGATCATGTTGAACGAGGCATCCACCGCACGCCGCAGCATCGGGCGGAGCGTGCTCGCAGGTATGGCCGCATCCGTTAGGAGGAAAGCCAGCATCGTGGCCATATTGGGCTCGATCATGGCGGCCCCCTTGGCGATGCCGGCGAGCACCGCATTGCCGACCCGGGTCGCGATACACTTTGGATGGGTGTCAGTGGTCATGATCGCCTGCGCTGCCAGTCCAAGATCGTGCGGACGCAGTTGCGCCCGGAGACAGCCCGGAATCGCCTGCCGGAATTTTTCCAGGGGTAGTTGTTGGCCAATGACGCCGGTGGAACTGGGAATGACGTCTTCAGGAGCAATGCCCAGTTCTGCAGCGACCATGCCGGTAATCTCGCGAGCGCTCTCTATGCCGCGCTGTCCCGTAGCCACATTGGCGTTTTTACTGTTGATGGCCAGGGCTTGGGCATAGCCGTCTGCCAGCCGCTCACGCCCAACGATCACGGGGGCCCCGCAGAACAGACTCTGTGTGAACGTACCAGCCGCTGCGGCTCGCACTGTGGAATAAATCACCGTAAAGTCTAGCGTCGTATCCTTGATGCCCAGGTTGGTCGCCATACTCAGATAGCCCTGAGGATGCAACGGCAACGTTGGCGCAGTTGGCATGAGACTCCTCCCTTCAGGATCACAGCGTTACCAGTAGCCGTACTGCTGCTCCAGGGTGGTCAGACTGCTGTCGATGATCTCCACGATGCGGTCGACCTCGGTGCGTGTGATGCACAGCGGCGGCGATAGCATGATGATATGTGTAGCCCGCGTCAGCAAGCCTTTATCCAGGAGCAGGATGTTCAGCGTTTTCACTTCCTCCCCGTCCATGGCGAATTTTTCTTTCGTAGTGCGGTCTTTCACCAGCTCGACGGCGCTCAGGAGTCCGAGGCCACGTATGTCTCCCACGGTTGGATGTGAGCGCAGCCCCTGGAGTTGTTCCAACAAATACGCCCCCATGGCTGCGGCGTTCTCCACCAGGCGTTCACGTTGGAGAATATCGAGGTTCGCGAGCGCTGCCGCACAAGCGACCGCCTGACCGCCAAAGGTCAAGAGGTGGGACAGCCGTTTCCCGGTGTCAGTCGCGAAGGGTTCCACGACTTTGGGACGGCAGATGGCCGCGGCAATCGGCGCATAACCACTACTCAGCCCCTTTGCCATGGTCATGATATCACCCACGAGGCCCCAGTGTTCGGAGGCAAACATCTTGCCCGTGCGTCCAAAACCCGTAATTACTTCATCAACGATCAACAGGACGCCATGACGATCACAGATCTGGCGCAAGCGCGGCAAATATTCCGGTGGCGGTATGGCGATCCCGCCAGACGCGGAGATGGGCTCTGCGATCACCGCGGCCACGGTTTGCGGCCCCTCGTGCTCAATAAGTTGCTCAATGGCGTCAACACAGTAGACGTCACAGGCGGGATAGGTATGACGATAATCACAGCGGTAGCAGTAAGGCGGGGCAACGTGCAAGGCGCCATTCATAAACGGGCTATAATACGGTTCGGTCATCTGCCGTGTGCCGCTGACGCTCATCGCACCAAACGTTGCCCCATGGTAGGAACCCCGCCGTCCAATAATTTTAAAACGTTTGGGAAAGCCAGCGAGATACTGATATTGTCTGGCAATCTTGATAGCTGACTCGACTGCCTCCGAGCCGCCACTGCAGAAAAACACGGTGGAGAGATCGCCAGGCGTAATCTCGGACAGGAGCGTGGCGAGTTGAATCGCTGGCACGGTCGTCATTTGTGTGGAACTCGCATAGGCCAGAGTCCCGGCCTGCGCCGCCATCGCTTCCCCGATTTCTTTTCGGCCATGCCCAACGTTGACTAACCACAGACCAGCCAGACCGTCAATGTACTCCTTGCCATCAATATCCTTCAGGATACAGCCACGCCCTTCGACCATAATGCGCTTGCCTTCCTGACTGGCAGCCAGCGCGCGCCAGGAAGAGGCGTGAATCCAGACGTGTTCATTACCAGCCTGGAGTAACGTGCTCGGGTCAGCCTGAGCAGGGACACTGGGAAAGGTGTGAGGGAAGGTTGCCATGGTACCCTACTCCTTTCAGGAGAAACAGCCTGCACCACGATCAAACATCACCAGCCATGACAATACCAGAGGCGGGTAGGAAATTCAAAAGCACTTTTGCGCTGTGCTACTTAGAGTGTGTCCTATGTTACCGATAGCATCAGGCGTGGTGTTGCATTTGCGCCGCTGGCGGCGTCCCTCAGAGGCATACAGGGTGGTGAGCAAGTGGCGCCAAACATCTGCAGGTCGCAGTGGGGACATGACAGATTGCCCCTACCCGGCTGGCTCAGATATGCCAGCCAAACACGATGCGCCGGCGTGCGGGCGAGGCGACCAGGCGACAGGCCAGCGCATAGCCCGGGTGCTCCGGGCGCGTGTAACCGCGGTCAAGCGCTGCCACGTCGAGGGCAAACGTGGCAAGGTCTTGCAGAGCGACGGCATAGGCGGGCAACGCCTGGAGTGTGGTATGCGTTTTGAGGTAGCCCTGGCATGTTGCACAGGTAGCGATCTGGCCTGTAGTACCGTGCTGCTCCAGCAACAATACAGCCAGGCGTTGACGGTCCATTTCGTTACAGTAAAGACAGCGCCGCGAGGCAGTGCGCCACGCTGCTCCACAGCGAGCACAGCGCAAGGTACGAGTGTGTTCCAAACCAGGCACCTCAGCGAGCACCGGCCAGGCGCCGCATATTGGACAGTAGCCACAGGACCACGCATGGGGAACCTGAGATGCCAGGCGCCGCCCACAGGCTTGCAGCAGTGGTATCACGGCGAGATGCGCAATGGCTGCCAGAGCGTGTGGATGCGTCCCTAGATCTTCGGCGAGTGCTGTCAAGCGTGCGTGATCTTGACAGAGAGCAGCTTCTAAGAGCGCCAGGACATCTTCCTGGTGGAAATGTACCTGCAGCAGTGCGGCTTGCCCTGGAGCCGTGTTCTGCCTGGCGAGCTTCACCAGAGAGCGCACCCAACGGCCTATCCTGCGGGCGTCCACGTGGCATGCCATGCCAGTCAGTAGCGGCGCCGCGGCTGGCCGGTCGGGGCACACCTGTGGTATGGTTTCCTCCCACACCGGGTCGTCCAGAGCGAACAGAGTGGCCTGCCATAGCTGCAGTGAAGGTTGCCACTCTGGATATTGCTGCGCCAGTCTCTCCAGACGCCGACGGATATCGTGCCAGCTCATGGACTCCCTACTCAATCTATGGCTCCTGCTGTCTTGTATTCTTGAGCAGACCTTGCTTTGCCTCGCCAGGAGTGCCTGGCACAGAGCGACAGTCAAAGGGGAGCCGACACGGAGTCTGATAGTAGGGCTGCGCCGCGGCGTGCATTTCCACGGCTGCGTCACGGTTTCCCCTATTGCTACCGAGACCACCTCCACGTGTCCAGCTGGCCTCTGGGCTGGTGCAAGCCCCGAGTCCCACGAGGAGCATGAGCACCACCGCTGTGCCAGCTCCATGCCACATAGCATACACTCCTTCAGAGGAGAGAATGACCACGACCCGCAGGAGGAAGCCGCTGAGCAGGACCAGCACGGCCCCTGCCTCGTAATGCTGAATGGAAGGCACAGTACCACATCCCAGGGTTCTCGATCCTAGAGAAAGCAGCCACTCGGCAAGCTGTTTGACGGTCTGAGCATTGATCTGGGATAACGGGCTGTGGTGCCAGCCGTCGTACGTCGGATAATAGCTAAGCCAGTTGTTGGCGTCCTTGTCGGCTTCCAGCAGTCGCTCGTCCGTTACCTCAGACCACTCCGCTGCTAGGAGAGTCATTGGTACCATGACGAGCGACACCACAATGAGCATAATTATCCAACGTCTCAGGCGTGCGTGCGTAACCTGCCTCCTCGATGCTCTGCACAGTTGCAGGAGCCGCCGTGAGCGACAGCAGCAGTTCGGAGAGCCTGGCCAACGCTATGACCTTGATCGCTGGCAACTGTAGCACCTCCTCTGGCAGCAGCCCGAGCCACGCTGCCTGCTGAGCGTCCGCGACGCCTGCACAGGCTATAATAACTACAACGACACAGAGCATCCAATGCTGACCACGGGTGGACATCATGCTGAGATCTTACATGGGGAGTGTGAGACACAATGACTGTTTCTCTCGTTGAAGGTCTAGCGCCCAGTGCTAGCCATGCCGTGCAGTGTGGTTGCGGTGTGGATGCTCAGGGCATGTAAGGACGGCTCTATACGTTCTACGGCACCACTACCTGGATATCGCAGGGTGGGGTGCTGGGGGGCTTCGCTCTCAGAGCATAGGCCGTGCCAGCCTCTCTCCTCCTCGTATGCTAGATGCGCCCAGTACCTGGGCGCGTCCGCATCGGTTCGCGCTATGGCTTCTCCGCTTCGATCACCCTTGCAACATTCCGGCCGTCCTTGACTTCGTAGGCAGCCTTCACCCGCATCCCCTGGTGCAAATCGCTGGTCAAAGCCTGCTCGCAGCTGACGAGGACCGCTGTGTTTGGCTGCACCCAGAGCTGCACGTCCCCCACACGGATGCCTCGTTCTGTGCGCGTCGACTCAATTTGCGTGATTGTACCCTCCACGCGCTGGGGACCGCCCTCGCTCGGCCGTGCCGCGATGCCGCTGCCCATACCAGTGCCCGACGGCGTCCCCATCCCACCAGAAGGTGCAGGCACAGCTTCCTTCACCTTCGCTGGCGGGCAATCAATTGCCAGCCCTTCCGCATCAGTGGAGAGCGCACTTCCACTGGTTGGCTGTGCCCCGTCGATTGCCATCCATCCAAACAAACTCACTGCGAGTGTTAAGGCTATAAACATCTTCATAATCAGCCTCCTTGCATACGAGCTCCACAGTTCATTGTGGCAAGGTGTTACCAGGCTCCTCTCTTGATCCTGGAACAGTGTGTATTTTTCTTGACAATGGAAACATACCGTTATATACGGCAACATGCCAACACGTCGGGAGTGCAACGCCGGGCAGGTTGCTACCGCAGCACGCAGTGAGCAACTCTTCGCCCATGTGGGGAATGATATCCCTGGAGGGGAGGGTAGCGCCCGCGCGAGAAGTGAGTCTGAGCGGAGGTTGGCGTTAGAGAGGCGCAGCCTAAGGATGCAGAGAGGGGCGGGGTTTCAAGGCATGTCACCGCTGTGCACCGCCTTGTGTCGGTGGTCAACCCTGAGAGAGAGGGAGGGTAGCCATGCAACGTACTATGTGGTCAGCTATATTGCTTATAGTACTCCTACCACTTACAGCTTATGCGAATGACGAACTGCTCAAGCTCCAGAAAGACCCTGGCCAGTGGGTAATGCAGCGGAAGAACTACGCGGCCACTGGTTATAGCGATCTCAATCAGATTACCGTCGATAACGTCAAGAAGTTAAAAGTGGCATGGACGTTCTCGACGGGAGCACTGCGAGGCCATGAAGGGGCACCGTTGGTCGTCGGCACCACCATGTATGTCCACTCGGCTTTCCCCAACCATGTCTATGCCCTGGATCTCACGAAGCAGCCCTATGCCATCAAGTGGAACTACTCTCCGAAGCAGGATACCAAGGCAGTGCCCGTGGCCTGCTGCGACGT
>JBMDXC010000358.1:0-2080 GCA_048594805.1 Candidatus Entotheonellaceae bacterium
GGCGTATGCTGCGTCCATGACAATGCTCCTTCCGGGATTGTCCTATGCCTAAACATCTCACGGAAGCTACTCATATAAAAGGACTTAAGCAAGTCAATCTATATTAGACAGTCGAAGTAAGCAGTTACCGTGGTTGTGGAGGAGGAGGCCCCATGACTGCTGGGGAGGAGTGGACAGAGTGGAGGAGCCGTGGTACAACCACGGCACCACAACAATCTCAACCTCCTTACTCGGTGGACGCGGATGCTGGCAGCACCCTCAGGGGACTGGAGCGTCTTTCAGCAGATCTTTGCCGATCACTGGGAGGCGTTTCAGCACGCCCATCCGCGGTATCAGACCCCCTATTACCATGGGCTGGTGGGCAAGATGCTCACCTGTGGCAACCCTGTGAAGATCGGGTACATGGAATACCGCTGTCTGCACTGTGGGCAGGGGAAGCACGTGGTGGCGCTGAGCTGCACATCCTCCTTGTGCTTGCGCTGCGCCAAAGTCGCCGTGGACAACTGGGTCAGCCAAGTCAGCAGCGTTCTCCACGAAGGCGTCATCTACCGGCATATCATCCTGACAGTGCCGGCGATGTTCCGCATCACCTTTTACCAGAATGCCGCGGTCGTGTTGCGTGCGTTCATACGCTGCGGGGCGCCATGCCTCGACGATTTCTACAGCACCGTCAAAGGGAAGGCGCTCACGGGGGGCTACATCACAGTCCTCCACACGCATGGCCGCAATGGGCAATACCATCCTCCTCTGCATGTGCTGGCCACCAGGGGCGGCTATGATGGCCCGGGAGCGCGTTGGGAGCATCTCCAGTATTTGCCCTATGACCTCCTGCGTCGCCAGTGGCAGTGGCATCTGCTGACGATGCTGCGCCAGACGCTCAGGACCGAGGCCGTCAATCGGTTGGTCGACGCGTGTTTCCGGCAGTACCCTGACGGGTTGGTGACCAACGTGCAAAAGGGGCAGGTCCCCGCGCAGGCGCAGAGTGTGGCGCGCTATGTGGCGACATACGTGGTGAGCCCGCCGATCTCGGTCCGGCGTATTGATCGCTATGACGGCAAGCGGGTCACGTACCATTACCGCTCGCACCGCACCGGCCGGACGGAGCACGAAACCGTTCCGGTCGACACGTTTATCGGCCGCATGGTGCAACATGTGATGCCGAAAGGCTTTAAGCGTATCCGCTCTTATGGGGTGCAGGCCACCAAGACGTTTGCCAAGGGCAAGGAGGTCATTCAAGCGGCCCTGGCAAAGGTGGAGGAGGTGGTCAAAGGCGCAGTGAAGATCATCGCCCGTTTAACCTATCGGCAGCGGTATGAGCAAAGTACAGGGCGCGATCCCTTCCGGTGCCCCCACTGTCAGAGAGAGATGGAGCTGTGGTGCATCTGGCACCCGACCTACGGAGTGATTTATGACGAGGGGGAGGTGATCAAACGGGGTACGTATGCCTCAACTGCCCCACGAGCCGGTCCCTGAGGTATGGGCTGAGGTTTCAAGAGTCCGCCCGTAGGGCGTTTTGTGCACCAGGCTTGAGGCAGTCCGCGACCCACGAGAAATGCAACACAACTTGTTCTAAAAATCAGTGTACCGTTAGGTGGTCATGAGGAAGTTTCTGGACGGAGGCATACAAGCACAAGGGCTGGAGCACGGCTTGGGTTTAGCGATAAGCCGATTGTAGGGGCCTGACATAAGTCCCTATATATCAGATGCGGCCGTGTCGCACACACACGGCCGCTTTTTCGTTTTGACGGCGTGATTCTTCGTGGGGGTGGTGTTGACAGGGCAAAGTCGCACGAACGCCCCACGAGAGTAAAGGAAGTGGTGACTCCGTTGGTTACGTCGTGGTCGTAACGTTTCTCCTGTTGCCAAGGCGCATGTCACAGGGGCAAGGTCTCGCTCTTTCTGCGTTTCAAAGATGGCATGTCCAAGCTGTTTCCTACTAACTCAAAAACGACACCCTCGGCCAACAACGCCTTGAAAATCAGGCTAAAAGAGGGGATGTGATACAATGGTACCCCAGGAATGCCTGATGCCTTGTCACCTCCACCCCTGGCCCGGCGCGGTATGCTATGGTTACGGTTAC
>JBMDXC010000359.1:0-12501 GCA_048594805.1 Candidatus Entotheonellaceae bacterium
ACATTGCCGAGGTTATATTTGACCTTGCCTTCCAGCGTGCGATCGGCGGTCTGGAGCGCCTGGGTGTAGTGTTCGTGAGCTTTGCTGTAATCCTGCTGCTTATACGCAGCATTCCCCTGGTTAAAGTGAATTTCTGCCGCACCCGGTAACGTCTGGCTGGCGCTGCCGTACTGTTCCGCCGCCTCGGCGTACTTGCCGTTCTGATAGAAGGCATTCCCCTGTTGTACCGCCTGATACGGGGACGCTGCCTGGCAAGGTACTGGAATATAGAGTGCCACCAGGAAGACCAGAAGACCCTGTATCATGGGACCAGGGCGTCTATCCTTGCCTCTTGTCTGCATATACATCCTCTCGCCCTTCGCGCACCAGCATGTCAATCCCGAGCAGAAGGACCCCAGCGAGCACAAACCACTGGTAGCGAGGTATAAAACGTTCGCGCTTGGTCATGGCCGTCCGCCGGCGTGCCTTAGGAGCAATTTTTTCGGTATAGATGCGATCGAGTTCGATCGCGCGTGTGCCTGCTGGCACATAGGCCCCACCCGTCAGGCGTGCCATTGCAAGCAGGAGATCGGACTGCATACGCGACAGCACCTCATGGCCCTGGTACTGCACGTAGGCGTGCTGCCCGGTCGTCTCTGGTACAGGCACACGTGTCCCCTTGACCGCATCCCCCACCCCAATCGTATAAATGTTCACCTGCTCAGCAGCCGCGGCTTTAGCGGCTTCTAGAGGGAAGCTATCATGATCTTCGCCGTCTGTGATAAGTATAATATCCTTGTAGTTATTGGCCAATGGGCCGAAGGCATTGAGGGCTTTGCGGATCGCATCGCCAATCAAAGTGCCGCCCCGGGTCACAGTGTGTGGCCCCACCTGGTTCAGCTGTTGCAGAAAGAACCCATAATCCAGGGTCAATGGACATTGCAGGCTCGCCTGGCCGGCAAAGACCACCAGGCCGAGACGATGCCCTCCCTCTTTCTGGAGCACCTGCACCAGGTCTTTGATGTCGCTTTTGGCGCGTGCCAGGCGATTGGGGACAACGTCCTCCGCGAGCATGCTGCGCGACACATCCAGGACAAGCATGAGGTCGCGTCCCTGTCGTTGCACCTCTTGCCACTCTTGCCCCCATTGCGGTTGCATCAGCGCTAGCACCAGACAGCCGACTGCCCCAAGGAGACACAGCGCTTTGCACCACTGACGGGCGCGGCTCAGTGTGGGTACCAGGCGGGGAGTCAGCACAACATCCAGGAACTCCGCCAGAGCCTGACGTTTGCGGGTAAATGCATAGATGTACAACACCAGTAGCGCTGGCAGCAGCCATAAGAGGTGAGCATAGGCCAGAGCCGCAAAACGCATGTACACGTCCTCCAACTACGGAATTTTGCGGAAGCGCGTGTTGACGAGCACTATCTCCAGCCCCAGGCATCCCAGGGCAGGTATTAAAAACCATGGGAAGAGTTCAGCGTATTGCTGGTAATGTTCCGTCACGTTTGTCGTCTTCTCGAGCCGATCGATCTCGGCGTAGATCGCCCGCAGTGTCGCACCATCCGTGGCGCGGAAGTATTGCCCGCCGGTGATCGTAGCAACCTCGGTGAGCATGCGTTCATCGATGTCCACCGGCGTACGCTGCAGCACCATCTGGCCGTTGGGGGAGCGCACCGGGATCATGGCCACACCTCGCGTGCCCGCCCCAATGGTGTAGATTTTGATGCCGAAGGCCTTGGCGATCTGGGCCGCCGGGACAGGTTCGGTCTCCCCGGCGTTATTGACCCCATCGGTGAGCATGATCATGATGCGGCTTTTGGCCGTGCTATCCTTCAGGCGTTCGATGCCCAGCGCCATCGCTTCGCCAATGGCAGTGCCATCTTCTTCGGGCACGCTGACAATGTCAACCTGGTCTAGCAGCGCGAGCAAGGTGTCGTGGTCTGACGTGAGCGGGCAGAGACTATCGGGATAGCGCGCGAACGTCACCATGCCGATGAGGTCCCCATCGCGCCCTGAGAGGTTTTTGCCGCCCCCGACAAAGTTGCGAAACGTCTGTTTGACTGCGTCCAGACGACTGCTCTGGCGTCCGTCAACCTGTAAATCCAGGGCTGCCATGCTGCCGGAAATGTCTACGGCCATCAGGATGGCAATGCCTTCACTGAAGATCTTGATAGCCTCAATGCCACGCTGTGGACGGGCTAGAGCCAGGATGCACAGCAGCAGTGCCACGGTACGCAGGCAGGGAAGCACCCAGCGCAAGCGCATCGCCAGGGAAGGCGAGAGCGCTACGAGGTCGGCGATCGAGGAATAGCGCACCGCCACGCTATACCGCTGCCGATGACGCAGATAGAGGAGGACAGGCACACAGAGCAGGAAGAGCAGCGCGTAGGGACTGGCCAGCCTCATAGGACAGGCTCTCCTGAGCGTGGCACCGTCACCAGGACGTGCATATCTGCCGTGTGTTCCACGAAGGTTTTGGCGCTCTCGAAGGTCTCCTCCATGGTGCTTGGCGTTGGACAGTAGCGGGCAAATTTGACCAGGTCGCAGTGTTGTAAGAACGCTTCGAGCAGGCCGCGGTGGGCTGCGATCAGCCCGCCAGTGGCCAGGACGGAGATGAGGAACTCTTCTGTGGTCTGTTCTGGCGCACGCAGGCCGAAGCGCAACTCGATATACCGTCGCAGGATCGTGGACACACGCACATAAAACTCCTCGATGCGTTCCTGTCCAATAAGATCTTGACACTGCAAATGATCGAGAGCCGCGAGGGCGAGCACGTGAGCTGGGCGCTGGACCAGCGGCACGTCGGCAGCGCGCTGCCGACGTCGATACCACCACCAGCCGCCAGCGAGGAGCCCCATGCCTCCAAGACCGCTGGCGACCATCCACACCCATGGGGGTAGCCCCCGTCGTGCCAGGGGCACTGGCGGGGCGATGTCTTGGGGAGAGGACAGATCGGCATCCGCTGGGAGCAGAGACGTGACCGTGATAGCGAGCGGGTCTGTGGCCAGTGGCTGGGTTGTGTCACCTGCCTGGATTTGCACCGTGAGCGACGGCACCGTGAGGCTGCCACTCGCAGTGACTGCCAGGCTATACTCGCGCTGCCATTGCTGCGTCTGTGGCGTCAGGCTCAGCGGGCCAGTGGTACGATGCTGCACCACCTCAAAGGGCCCCAGTGTCTTGGTCACATCTGGTAACGTCATACGCACCTCTGGTGGCGCTTCAAGAGTCAGGGTAAGTTTTAAGGTATCCGTCAGTCCCATACTGGCCCGGTCTGCCGTAAGCGTCAGGCGTACTGCCCCAAGGCTTTTATGTTGCTCGACAGGCGGTATGGGAGCAGACTGGCCCACTGCTGACGGCACGGCGGACAGAGACGCTCCATAGCCTATGCCACTCAGCAGCAGAAGCACGCAGAGCTGTAATCGAATGGTTATGCACCACGCACCGCGTCTCACCGACGTCGCTCCCGTTGTCGAAAGAATCGCATGAGAGGATGAATGTACGGTTCATCCGTGCGCACCTCAATCGCACTGATGCCGAGCGTCTGGAACAGCTGGCGGCGCCGCTCCACTGCCGCCGCCCGCCGTTGTGCATAGGCTTCGCGGACAGCGCTACTGGCGGTGTCCACCACGATGTGGGCTCCGGTCTCCAGGTCTTGCAACTCCAGAAAGCCGAGGCGTGGCAGGCTGAGCTCACGCCTGTCTGTGATACTAATGGGAATGATGTCATGACGCCGGTGGGCAATGCGCAGAGGGGTCTCGTAACCCGAGGCCAGGAAGTCTGAGACTAAAAAACTCACTGTCCGGCGCCGACTGATGGTATGGAGATATTCGAGAGCCCGTCCCACCTCCGTCCGTCGTCCCTGTGGCTGGAAGTATAACGCTTCCCGAATAACGCGCAGGACATGGCGCCGGCCCTTCTGCGGTGGGAGAAATTTTTCAATATGATCGGTGAACAGGATGAGCCCGACCTTGTCGTGGTTGCGAATCGCGCTCCAGGCTAGTACGGCGCACAGTTCTGTCGCGATTTCGGTCTTCAGGCGCAGTACACTGCCGAACTGCCCGGAGGCACTCAGGTCCACGAGCAACATGACCGTCAGCTCGCGTTCCTCGACATAGCGCTTGACATACGTCTGTCCCCGACGCGCCGTGACGTTCCAGTCAATGGTCCGCACCTCATCCCCAGGCATGTATTCGCGGACCTCATCAAATTCCATGCCGCGCCCCTTAAAAGTACTGTGGTAAGCGCCAGCCAGCACATCGTCCACCAGACGACTGGTGCGGATATGAATGCGTCGGACCTGTTGTAGGATGTCACGTGGTAACATAGCAGTCGTTAGCCGCCCTCGTGTGCCAGGAGAAGGTAGGGCACATTACGGCACCGGGAGGTAATCAAAAATACGTTGGATCAGATCCTCAGCCGTGATCTCTTCCGCTTCTGCTTCATACGTGACCAGCACGCGATGGCGCAGCACGTCCATACCAATGGACTTCACGTCTTGCGGGGTCACGTAGCCTCTGCCCCTGAGGAAGGCATAGGCTTTCGCCGCCAGTGCCAGGTAGATCGTCGCCCGCGGTGAGGCACCGTATTCGATATAATCACCGATCGCCAACTTATACGCCTGGGGCTCGCGCGTGGCAAAGACAATATCGACGATATACTGCTTCACCTTGTCGTCGAGGTAAATGGCATCGACGACACTGCGCGCGGCGAGAATGTCTGCCGTGGTCACGACCGCCTTGATGTCGGTATGGGCTTGCGTATGCGCCATGCGCTCCAGGATCTGCAGCTCCTCGTCACGCGAGGGATAGGTAATGTTCAGCTTTAGCATGAAGCGGTCCACCTGTGCCTCCGGCAGCGGATAGGTACCTTCGTGTTCCAGCGGATTCTGCGTCGCCAGGACGAGAAAGGGCTGCGGTAAGGGAAAACTGGCTTCGCCAATGGTCACCTGGCCTTCTTGCATGGCTTCCAGCAGAGCGCTTTGCACCTTGGCAGGCGCACGGTTGATCTCATCCGCCAGGATAATATGCGCGAATACCGGTCCCTTGCGGACCTGAAAGCCTCCCGTTTGGGGCTGGTAGATAAGTGTCCCAATGAGGTCTGCCGGAAGCAGATCGGGGGTAAACTGAATACGCTGATAGTCTGCCTGTAGTGCCTGCGCCAGGGTGGTCACGGCACGGGTCTTGGCCAGCCCCGGTACGCCTTCCAAGAGCACATGCCCATTGGCCAGTAGCCCCACGAGCAGGCGCTCGATCATCGATTTTTGCCCAACGATGACACGCTCCATAGCCTGTATGACGTCTTGTACAAATCGACTGTGCTGGGCGACTAAAGTACCAAGTTCCCTCATATCCGGGGCCATGTCCGTTCTCCTTGCATGACTGCGTACCCTCGATAAAGGGCAATACCCATGAAAATATCCAAGGGCCGTGTCGCTCTTGTCAAGAAACAGAAACATATACCAGAAAACACATTGACACGGGATAAAAAATCGCCTATGCTTTTTTTATCTCTACAAGAAAGGCTTCCATGGAGCTGCACATTGTACGCAGATGCACTTGGCAGGTCTCTGTAATCTCGCCTTGTGAATTATACCCATAAGGAAAATTTATCAGATCATGGTGCGCAAGTTATTGATTCCCATGTTCTGTGCCTTTTGTGGTCGTCTCTCAAGGTCGACGATGACACTCAGTGTTTAGGAGAAGAACATGGGTCAGAAGTTATATGTTGGTGGCTTACCCTATTCAGTGACGGAAGAACAGCTCCAGGAGCTATTCTCAGCACATGGTACAGTTGAATCCGCCCGCGTCATTGCCGATAAGTATACCGGGCAGTCACGGGGATTTGGTTTTGTCGATATGAGTTCGCCGGCTGAGGCGCAGCAAGCCATCAAGGCTTTGCATGGTTCGCAGCTTTCCGGGCGGACCCTGGTCGTGAATGAGGCTCGGCCGCAGGAGCAGCGTCCCAATCGCAACGGCGGCGGCAACAGGGGTGGCGGCGAGCGGCGCAGCCGCTGGTAGTTCCCCGTCTTTCTCGCGAGAACCAGGGGGCGCGCTCAGTGCACTCCCTGGTTCAGATGTTTCCAAACATTCCTACCCTCTCTCTATATCTAACTCTTCGCCCAAAGCTTCCACGCTCGGATACGCTTTATGTGGTAGTGCTGTCATCGCAGAGCAGGAGATGGAGTTCCCCAGGCCCATGCACACCGATAGTGAGCTTCAGCTCAATATCTCCCGTGCGGCTGGGGCCCGTCACAAACGACACACAGCTCGTCAGATACTGCTGCAGGTCAACTCCCGCCGCCTGCGCCAGGAGGAGATAGTCGGCCAGGGTAGCAATGACCTGTGAGGTTCGTGCTACGGCCACGTGCACAGGCGGCAGGAGTGAGATACCCCGCATCTGGCCGGCGCTGGCCATGAGCACCAGAGTGCCGGTTTCGGCAATGACATAATCGACGCCAGATAAGCCCAGATCCGCACGTGCCAGCAAGGCCCGTAACTCCTGACGCCGTGTTGTCAGGGCCGCCGTACTGCTGGCTTCTCCAGCGACTGTGCCTGGAGGAAGCGCCGTGGTATGGACCGTGATGCCTTGCTGGTGCAGCGCAGCATCGACCTCGAGCGCCTCCAGGAGGGCCGACTGCCAGCGTACCACCAGGTGTGCGTCCTTCTGTTGCGCCAGATGCGTGATATACGCCACGGCCTCAGGCGCCGAGTGCACGTGTGCTACGACGCTACCTACGGCATCCAACTCCTGCTGCAGCTGCGCCATCAATGCCGGGCGCTGCGCGGCTAGACGCGTCTGTAGCTGGGCGGCAGCTTCGGCCATGTCGGTATCACTCCACCACAAGGGAGAGCGTGAGGGTAGGGGGCTTGCATCCTTGTGCAAGGCACGCCGCACGCGGGCCAAAAACGCCTCCTGGCTACTCATGTGCTTATGCCTTCTGCCGAGGGGACACCGTGAGCTACGGGCCGTTCATGCTGCAGGGTCTCCTGCCAGCGCTGACGAAACGACCGCGTTGCCACTGCTTTGAAATCCCGCGACTGGGTCCAGCCCGCAAACGGCCCTGGCAGCCTGGAGAGCCAGCCCTGCTTGACGAACGGCTTCTGCGCCAGGGCTGCCAAAGGGATGATTGCCTCGTAGAAGCGCGGATGGCGCATGATCCACGACCACAGCGTGAAGAGCGCCCGCTCTGTCCAGAGGGTATCGTGACGTTCAACCAGCTGCTGGCGCAGATTGAGCAGCAAGTGCGGGATGTTAATTTTCACTGGACA
The DNA here is from genome assembly GCA_048594805.1 of Candidatus Entotheonellaceae bacterium. Taxonomy (GTDB): domain Bacteria; phylum Tectomicrobia; class Entotheonellia; order Entotheonellales; family Entotheonellaceae; genus SXND01. Next base: position 7,251 of record JBMDXC010000359.1, read on the forward strand.
TGCCTCGCGACAGGCACCGCAGAGAGTGCTGGCACGGGGCAGGTGCTGGGCCGTATCCAGGCCTGTGAACATTGGAGTGAGCACAGCACCAATAGGACCCGGGTAGACCCAGCCATAGGCGTGGCCACCAATATTCTGGTAGATCGGGCAGACGTTCAAACAGGCGCCACAACGCAGGCAGTACAGGGCCTCACGATTCGCACTGCGCAGGATGGCTGATCTCCCGTTGTCCATAATCACCACGTGCAGCTCCTCCGGTCCATCAAGGTCGTGGGCGCGACGCGGACCAGTGAGCATGGTGACGTAGCTGGAGATTTTTTGCCCGGTGGCGCTGTTCGTTAATACCTTGAGCATGACGGCCAGATCAGTCAGCCGTGGAATGATTTTTTCCATACCCATCACGGCCACATGCACGCGTGGCATGGTCGAGGACAGGCGCCCGTTCCCCTCATTGGTGACCAGCACAATTGAACCGGTCTCAGCAATGGCGAAGTTGGCCCCGGTGATGCCCATATCAGCGCGCAGGAATTGCTCACGCAAGGCCCGCCGGGCGATCTGCGTCATTTCCGGAATGACTTCAGTGTAAGGAGTGCCTAATTGCTCATGCAACAGCGTGGCGATCTGCTGTCGCGTTTTGTGGATCGCCGGGGCAATAATGTGCGATGGCGTCTCACCGGCGAGCTGGATGATGTATTCGCCAAGATCCGTTTCGACCACTTCGTAGCCATGCTGCTCCAGATGCGGGTTGAGGTGAATCTCCTCAGTGGCCATCGACTTACCCTTGACAATTACGCGCGCGCCGATGTGCTGTGCAATGCCAGTAATGATCTGGCGTGCTTCAGCCGCATCGTGCGCCCAATGCACCTGTACGCCTATGCGCTGCGCCTGCGTGGCGAAGCGTTCGAGGTACTCATCCAGGCGTGCTATGGTGCGCTCTTTGATGGTGCGTGCCTCTGTCCGCAGTTCCTCGGCATTGCCCAGAGCTGCCATGGCGGCCACACGGCGTGGTACGAAGTTGGTGACCAGAAGTTGCAGGGCCTGTTGCAGGGGAGCATCCTTGAGCGCCTGCCGGGCATGTTCCTGAAAACCCTCCGTACCGAGATGCTCGGCAGCGCTGTGCGGTGCTGTATGGCTTGTTATGGGTGTGGGCACAGGACACATCCTCAGGGCTCAGATGCCTGGGCGTCTGTGGCACTGCCAGCGTTGAGGAGTTCAGCCAGGTGCATGATGCGGATGGTTTCGCCTTGGCGGCGCAAGCGACCGGCAATGTGCATCAGGCAGCCAGCATCGCAAGACACCAGGGTGTCAGCCCCGGCGCGCTTGAGGCTGGCGATCTTTTTCTGCAGCATGGCATCGGAGATTTCCGGGTATTTCACGGCAAAGGTGCCACCAAAGCCACAGCACTGTTCTGCCAGGTCCATAGGGACGAGCTCAGTTCCCTCAACCTGACTGATCAACCGGCATGGTGCCTCTGCGACACCGAGTTCGCGCAGCAGATGGCACGAGGCATGATACGTCACCTTGCCGTGGAACACAGCACCCAGGCGCTCAACTCCCACCACCTGCACGAGGAATTCCGCGAGTTCGTAGGTACGGGCTGCCAGCGCTTCGGCCCGTTCGCCCAGCACCGGGTCATCAGCAAATAATTCTGGATAAAAGACCCGCCACATTGCCGCACATGAGCCAGAGGGAACAATGATGTATTCCGCATTGGCAAATAGGGTGAGGTTGCGCCTGGCCACGTCTTTGGCCGGCTGACGAAAACCCGCATTGAATGCCGGTTGTCCGCAACATGTCTGCTCAAGAGGGAAGTCCACGGCAATGCCCAGACGATGCAACAGCCGCACCGTGGCTTCACCCACCTCGGGGTAGAACACATCACCCAGACATGTAACAAACAGGGCCACGCGTACTGGTCGTGGCCGCTCCGCCAACTGGGTCATCCTTGCTTCTCCCTGTTACGTCTGGGCAGAGTGCCGCCTGCGGGCATTCTCATTGGGCATCCATAAGCACGGCTGAAAAATTACAGACCTTGTTGTTTGTCCTGGTCAATTTGTCGGAACAGCTCTTGGAATTGCTCGGCCAGGCGATCGATTTCACGCTTTGAATAGCGCAAGCGCTGTCGGTTGAGGTACTGCAGCGAGACATAGCAGAGAAGGATCCCCAGGAGAATGCCTAAAATTAAGCCACTGATAAACACCTGAATGGACATGGGCTGCGCTCCCCTCTCTCTTGCGCCAACTGCCCTTGAGAGCCGCGGCAAAAATCATCCTTGACGGATCCTGTTACATTGACTACCATCCCTGGCGCTGTTCCTCGCCGACGTAGCTCAGCCGGTAGAGCAACTGATTCGTAATCAGTAGGTCGTAGGTTCGAATCCTATCGTCGGCTTCTCTCTTCCTGAGGTGTCCCACACTATAGAGCATTTTCCAGTCGTGAGCAATACCTCTTATTGACATAGCAGCACTCCCTCCACGCTGACTTCCCGATTGTGTGTATCTCGGCCAATGAGAATCAAGCGATACCGAAAGTGCGTGATCGCACTCGTCACCCATAAATCGGCATAGGAGAGATGCTGCAAGGGCCCTAGGCGCATGTCGAGCCGCTCTTCTTTCGTATCCAGGAGCCGACCGTCCATGTCATACCACTCGCCGCGATATTGCATTACGTGCACGGGCTGTGCTGCCATCTCACGTATAGCCACGCTAAAATACCAGCGCTTTTCTGCCGGATGGTTCCGATAGACTGGGTTAGGCCAGAACGTCAAGCTGAGCCCTGCCACTGTCCGGCTCCTTCTGCGTGGATCCTCCTTCGCACTTTTATGCAGAGCATATCATACTACCCTGCTCTTCTGCAGCGGCAGGAGCAATTTTTCTGCCGACCCTCATCGTGGTATGTGCTGTGTCGGGTCAGAGGGTGACGCTAGCAAGGGTAGGCGTCGTACATAGATGATGACATCCCACATTTCTGTGGGAGTGAGTACTGACGCCCAGGGGGGCATGGTAAACCAGCCACGCTTGTCTTTGACTCCGTCGCGTAAGGCCAGAAAAAACTCTGTGTCACTCAGACGCTGCATGGCGGCGAGATCCGTATGGTCTGCTGGCTTATGCCCGATACTCTCCATGTACGCGTTGTTGTCCCCTTTGCCCTGCCGACCATGGCAATGATAGCATAGGCGTTGATAAATCCGTTCGCCATTGAGAATGGCACCGCGTAAGGCGACACTCTCTGGATCGGTGCCGGTTGGGAGTGATATCTGGGGTAAGCGCGGCTGGAGCGTCGTGGGCCCTGGCAAGGAGGGTATCGTCGCCTGCGGTGTCGGAGTTCCCAGCCATACCACCAGGGCACACACGCACAGCAAGCCACAGAGGAGGAGAATGATACGTGCGGCAGCAGGTGGCACGGGAACCTGTCTCCCTGGAAGCAGGGTATGACGTTTCGCTGAATCGTCTGAGAAAAAATCTGCCAAATCTGGGCGCTATGTCGTATGATTATAAAAAGATGTTACTATGAACCTGCAACAGAAAGGAATTTCCTATGTCTGGTATCCGATGTAGTGCGCGGGGGGGACCCGCGGCATCTGCCAAGCCTTTCGCCTGTAGTATTGCCCCTGCACTTCCTCACCGACCTACTGTCACACGGCAAACCCATGCATGTATAGCAAGCCTCAGTAGCACTGTCCAGCACAGGTGGAGACAGCTCCGCGACCTCTACGATAACCGCCAGGCCATAGGACGCGAGGCGCGTAACGATCGCGCCTCAATTGCGTCCTGTCTGCACACGTGACACGACACCCGATGGGTCGATCGAGCGGTTTATATCTCACACCAATACGAGGTCGCAAAGGAGACGGACGATGGCTATCGCTACCTATACGCTTGCCGAGTATATTCAGGATCTGCGCACCATAACCAGCGAGACCCAGGACCCCAATGAAATCATTGCGCGGGTTGGTCCACTGGCAGAGCGTGCTGCCCTGTCCCGAGATTGGCTCAAGCCACAGCACTATGAATGTGACTCCGAACAGGGCTTCGGCGTGCATCTGCTCCATGAGGAGTCGGACCATACCCTGGCGGTCTTCGCCATTGCCTGGCTCCCTGGACGCGGGGCACCGCCACATAACCATGGCACCTGGGCGGTCGTCTCTGGGGTCGACGGGCTGGAAACCAATGTCTTCTGGAAACGCGTTGATGATGGCATGCGCCCTGGCTACGCGGAAATCCGGCGTAATGGCGAGAAACTTTTTGGTGCGGGCGAAGTGGTCGCGTTTTTGCCCCACGAAATCCACAGCGTGGTGAATGAGACGCCAGCAGTCACTGTGTCGCTCCATACGTACGGCAAGCATCTCAACTATACTGGACGCTCACAGTTTGATCCAGACGCAAGGGTCGAGAAGCCTTTTTTGGTAAAAGAGCAGTAGGCCTGTACCAGCGTCGCCTCTGCCTGGGGCAGCCAGAACGTCATCTCCATGGCCCGAGACAACTCGACGGCGGCGCACAGCTCAGCGCGGGCCTCGGCGCTGCAGATGAGTCTGGCGTGGGTGCAGATTCCCCACGTCATGCATCAGGACATGGCCGACATTCCCGCGCTGGAGCTGTTCCGGCGTCGGCACGCCGCAGAGGTCGAGCAGCACGGGGGGAAGCTGAGTCTGACGGTCTTGGTATTACGGGCGGTGGTCGCTGTGCTCAAGCAATTCCCGCGCTTTAACGCCAGCCTCGATGCCGAGGGCGGCCAGCTCATTCTGAAGCAGTACTATCATATCGGTATGGCGGTGGACACTGAACGGGGCTTGATCGTTCCGGTGATGCGTGATGTGGACCGCAAGCGTATAATCGAGCTGGCCATAGAACTCACAGCACTGGTGGAGCAGGTGCGCCATGGCAAGGTGAACCGCGACGATCTCCAGGGGGGCACGTTCACCATCACCAACCCTGGTGCCATTGGTGGAACGACCTTTACGCCCATCATCAATTATCCGGAAGTGGCCATCCTGGGGTTGGGCCGCACCCGACTGGAGCCCGTGGTGCAGGCAGACCTCGACAACTTTACCATCACACCCAAACTGTGTCTGCCCTTGCACCTGGCCTTTGATCACCGCGTCAATGATGGGGCCGATGCGGCGCGCTTCATGCGTGCCCTGATCGACACGTTGCGTGATCCAGAGGTATTTCTCCTCAGGGGGTGCGTGGCCCCTCACCCCCCGCCCTCCCCCGCTGGGAGAGGGGGCTAAAACTGCGATGGACAGGAGCAC
>JBMDXC010000036.1:0-7312 GCA_048594805.1 Candidatus Entotheonellaceae bacterium
GACCGTCAGGGTACGGCCAGCGAGCTCTTTGCCTTGGAGCCCGGCAATGGCGGTTTTCGCCGTGGTGGTGTCGGGCATTTCGACGAAGCCAAAGCCTTTGGAGCGGCCGGTATCGCGGTCCATAATGACCCGGATCTCGTCCACAGCGCCATACGGCTCAAAGAGCTGGCGAAGATCATAATCGGTGGTGGTGAACGCCAGATTACCAACATAAATATTCACAGAAGGGTCCTTGTGGGAAATGGTGCAAACGATCGCCAGGTCATCCGAACAGTATGCAGGAGCAAACAATGCAAGAGCCACCTGTAGGAGAAGCGGCGAGGAATACCCTAGGAGCCACAAGATATGTCTTGTAATTTCATAGGATGTTAAAACAACACTACCATAAAATAGAGATTATAGCAAGGAGATAGTTTGATGCAGTACACATTACAACTAGTTGCAGAGGCGAAACTTCTAAAACGCATCTTTCTCCCGCATCTCCGATAGTCGTGTACCTGCTGTGTGCGGATAAAGGCGACAGACCTCTCCAAAGCTATCTGGGGCTGACTTTTCCGTTGTGCTGTTTCGACCACATTGCATGCTGGTTTCCGAGGAACACCCCATGAAAACGCATAAACATCAATGCCCTTTGAACCATCTCCCCCTATCTGCTATACCCCCGTTTGCTGTACCCCGTCGTTAGCGCCGAACAACCCCACACCCGTGTGTCCGCCCACCACGGGCAGCCCCACGCGCGGGTCTGGTGGTTGACCGCAGGAGGAGAGCTACGTAGAGTAGCCCCGCAGCATCCATGGTGAGCTGTTTTCCCCATACTGGTTCACCACAACAAGGATACCCACGATGGCAGATGCACGCAGTATCCTCCAGAACCAATACCAAGATGCGTCGCGACTTGACGCACGCATACAGCTGCACGCCAAGTACAGCACTAATACGCAAGGCTTCCACGCCTGGGTGTTTGAGCACCTCCGTCTGCCGGCGGCGTGTCACGTCTTGGAAGTCGGGTGCGGCTCGGGGCAGTTGTGGCTGGTGAATCAGCAGCGTCTGCCCGCAGGATGGGACATCACTTTATCCGATCTCTCCGCAGGCATGCTGACCACGGCACACCATCAGCTCAGCCCATCCGGCCACGCCGTTCGGTTCGTGGTGCATGATGCGCAATCCCTGCCCTTCGTCGATCACAGTTTTGACGCCATTGTGGCCAATCATATGCTCTACCACGTGCCGAACCGGCCCGCCGCGTATGCCGAGTTTTGTCGGGTCTTGAAACCCAACGGACGGTTGTATGCTACCACGATTAGCCGGGACAACATGCGAGAGTTGGACGCCTTAGTCTCTCGTGTCCACCCACTCCTCTCGCCGAGTGGGGACGCAGCGCACCCCTTGAGTGACAGACGCCGACGCACGGGGTTCAATCTGGAGCACGGTGCTGCGGAGCTCTCGCCATGGTTCACCGCAGTCACCCTGCATCGCTACGCCGATGCCTTAGTGGTGCCGGAAGCCGAGGCGTTGGTGGCGTATGTCAAGTCGACGGGGCGCCTGACGGAGGACGAGTTAACGCGGTTGCAAGGCCACGTCGAAGACATTCTTCAGCGGCATGGCACGATCCGCATCAGCAAGGATGTCGGGATGTTTGAGGCGTCCCAGCCCCACGACAGCTAACCAAGTGCTGCACCTGACTGCCTCCAGCGTCCGCTCCTGCGTCTTAGGTCGAAGCTATGCTGCTCAGGTGCACGGATAACGCCCGTTATCTGTACAGAATGGGATATAGGTCTGTAGCCTGGTACGTGGTGTTCAGAAAACCGATCCAGCAATCAGCGTCGCATTGGTGGCAGGCCCGGAAGTTTTTGCACACTACCTCCCGCACGCCCCTGGACTGGCAGCCATGCTACAATGGCCCTGCTCAATGGTGCTCCTAAAGGTAAGCCATCTGCATTGCCCCTGATGATGCTCGACGCGTGCGCCGATGGCGTGGAGGACTTTCTTGTGAGTGTGCGCCAGTGCCTGTGGGGTGTTGTCGTCTCCTGCCTGGTCACCGGCTGCGTGGGGTCGTTCTCGGACCGTATCCCGCTTGACCCCGCGACGGTGGCAGATCTCCGGCGTCAGGTGCCCGTCTACAGCGAGAGTGACCTGCACACGCGCGCGTATGTGCTGCTGCAGTCCCTCAGCGCGATCTCCTGCCAGAACAAGTTCTGGAATCACGCTCCGACCCAGGAGGATGCGACCGATCAGTTACGGGCCAAGGCCACCCGCCTCGGCGGCAACGGCCTCGTGCACGTGGCATGCGATGTCCCTGGCATGGGCATGACCTACGTAAGCAAAAACTGCTGGACGTGGCTGACGTGCCACGGCACGGCCATCCAGATGACGCGCTAAAGACATTGGAGAACATACCGACGTTGCCCTCTCCTGGAGACATGCCCCCAGCTCCCCGGCAGCGCTCCGCTGCTCTCGTCTCTCTCAGGACCACCTGCACCACACAGCTCATACGCCTGCACTGACGCCGACTGTACAGCGCGTGTAGCGCATCGTCCGAGCACCTCCACCCCCAGCACGCGGCCCGCCGCCCACTCATACGGAAAGCCGCGCAAGGAGTGCAGTCCGCGCCGGTGCTGCGACGCCGAGGCACACCCAGCGCCCAGAAGCCGCCGACTGATACGGAAAGTGTTCCTGCCCCACAATCATCTGTCGCATGGGCCTGGCGGACAGGCCTGGGCACGCTAGCGCGCGGCGAGGCTCCGGCCCTGCCCCTGATCATGTGGCACTGTCACTATGGCGGTCCCTACCCCCTCGTTGTCTTCGAGATCGTGTGCGCTGACGGTAATGGTATACTGCCGTCCGTCTGTGTCGTTGCCGTTCCGCGATGCCCGCAGTGAGACCGTAAAGACGTAGCTACCATCGGCTTGTATGGTGACAGCCGATGGTAGCTCAGTGCAGCTTTACTTTGCCGGCAACGCCTTTCGCTAGATAAAGGCCTAATTGACTGGTAATGCGTCCGACGCTTTCCTAGCGCCAATGCAAGGCGGATCGCTGGTGTTAAATATGTTGTGCTTCCAGGTGTTGTGGGTACAATCGTCGTTGGTGTCCACGAGGTCGAAGGCAGTTCCCTGTGCCGTATTGAAGCGGATATCATTGCCGGTTCCCGTGACCACAATCCCAGGGCCGTCATTATTTGTGACGCGGTTGCGCCTGAGCCGATTATTCTTTCCGTCAATGCGAATGCCGCCGCTCTCCAAGCTAGGGCTGCAGCAATCTTCTTCTACAGAAACGATGTTATCGATCAGGTGGTTCTCGTCCCCAAACACTGCGATGCATCCGGCAAAGATAAAAGGGCAAAGGGCCATGCTATTAGTCAGGCGATTATGGTGTCCAAAGATGACGACGGCTTGGAAATTAACGCTCTCCGCTATGACGTTGATGAGCCGGTTGTGATCGCTGTCTACTATAATGTTGGCATCCGTCAGGCTGCTCGTCACATCCCGTACAATATGTCCGCCCATGCCTTCGAGGATAATGCTCTCGTGAAATCCTCCTCCATCCACCGTGCCGTTCCGGAGCTGTGCCCCTTCCCCCGTAAGGACAACACACCCCAACGTGATCGGTGAGCACGTCACACGATACCCGTTCAAATCCAAGATCGCCCCATCGCGTACCGTGATCCCATTTCCCCCTGCGGGGAAGGTACACGTCAAGTCTTGCTCCAACTGAAAGTGTCCTCCTGGGCCAAGGACGTCGCCGCAGTTGATGGCATCGGCATGCGTGGGGAGCACACTGCCTAAGGTGAGCTCCAGCACTACAAGGATCGTGGCGAGAACGCGGACAGCAGCACGGGGTTCCCACAATTTACATTGCATCGCTTTCCTTCCTTTCTCAACTCACCTCTCTTGGCCTTCTCAGCCGTGGTCGCGGTAGAGGGGATTCCCGCCGTAACGGACCCGTGTTCGGACGATTGTGAGACGCGTGCGCTTACGACGGGAATCCCTTCGGGGCTTGCCTCCTTTACTCGAAGCAAAAACCATACCTTCCTATACAGAGACACAAAATCCTAGGCGCGCAGGTAGTGGTATGGCCCGCCTTTTACACCTGTCCCGCCTGGAATGACGTCCTTTTATGTTTCCTTCTTCCGCAGGGAAAAGGCACTCGCAGCGCAGCGTGTCGGTGCGCGGTGGTGACAAGTTGTCCACACAGAGAGGCGGCGTGCCCCTATGCCCCGTCCCGTCCAGAAACAGCAGTGTGCAGGAGGGTATTCGGACAGATTCTTGCACCGGCTAGTTCGACATTGTGGCCTGGAGTTCTTCGACAAATTGGCGGGGATGCAACAATCGGGCGGATACTGTTGGTCAACCCCCACGTATGAAATTGGTGTGCCCAACATGCCTTCTTTGAAGGCAAAAAAGCTGGGCAAACTTCCCCGAGAAAAAGTACTTCTAGAACTTTGAAGAGGGTTGACCAACAGTATCCGGGCGTTTTCCAGAATATAGGTAATCTGGGTAAATTGCGGTGAGGGATGTTATGCAGCGCGAGGTATATGCATGGCGTTGCCTTACATTGAAGCGAGAGATTTTTACCCAGAATTAGCCGAAGTCGGTAAGGCGGGTTCTGTAGCATTGGCTATGCTGGTACGGGACACTGCTAAAACAGATAAAATGCAGTTTTGATAGAATAAGCCTCTCATATACACGGGCAAGCATGGCACAAAACTCACGGGTGCTCTACTCACCTGCTGCCTCTAGCGCCTCGTCAATCTTCACTTAGAAAGGAGATTACGGTGTCTATCTTTGATCAGACTGGACAATCTGAGACTATCACGGCAGGATGGCGCGCCCTACAACTCTTTACCGACCGCTACCAGGCTATCCGCCTCTTTTTAACGTATCTGCACGCCAGTCCACCTGATACGCGGATTCTCTTTTTCTACGGTGATGGAGGCAATGGCAAGTCCCTGCTCTTGTATTTCCTACGTGCGCACTGTTGTAAACGTCTCCGTCCGCAAGAGTGGGAATATGTAAGAACTGTGCCAAAAGCCCAACTTGAAGCCTTCCTGCAAAACACAGAAGGCATGGAGAGCCTCCCTTTTGCCTTCCTCGATTTTGGCATGCAACCTCGTGATGTTGAGCGCCCACAAGACCCCTTTGCGGCGTTGCTAATGCTCAAGCGACAACTCACGCATCACCAGATGCGCTTTCCGCTCTATGACTTTGCCTGTGTCTGGTATTTGCGGGAAACTGGTCAACTGACGCAGCTTCACAACTTTTTTCCTGCCGAAGAGATGAGTTTCATCACTGAACTCGTCAACCTGCTTGGCCGCCTCCCCTATGTTCCATTGGCAAACGCTGTACTCAATATGATGGGCAAGCATTGGGGCGACTGGTTCACGGTATACCGGCATCGCCGCAAACTCGATGCATCACAGGTTACCGCGATCCTCCAGATGGACGTCCAGACGGAGTTACTGGAGGCCCTGCCCCGCTTGTTTGCACGCGACCTCAATACCATGATGGCTGTCCCTCATGCGCCATACCGTCTGGTGCTCTTTTTCGACACCCACGAATCCTTCTGGGGCGTGCGGGAGCGTGAGATCTCCCGTGACCGGTTTTTCCAGCGTGATGAGTGGTTCCGTCAACTTTTAGGCCACCTCGATTTGGCAGAGGGCATCGTGGTCGTGGTCGCCGGTCGTGATACGCCCCGTTGGGCGCAAGCGAGCCGAGCGACAATCCCCACTACTTTTGTCGATACCCAGCTCGTTGGACATCTGTCAGCAACTGACGCCGCGACGTATCTGGAGCGTGCAGGTATCGTCGAGCCCGCAATGCGCGATCGTCTTGTACACTACACTCAGGTGGAGCCGGGCCAGAGCCATCCCTTTTACCTTGGGCTCTGTACGGATGTTGTCCTCGCGTCTCTCACACGAGGAGTGCTGCTGACCCCGCAGGACTTCCACACTGCCCCCCAGCTTGAAGCCCGTACCGCCGAGCTTCTCGACCGGCTCTTACGCTATGTTGATGTCCACGTCGAGTCTGCTGTCCGGGCGCTGAGTGCCTGCCGCGCCTTTAATTGGGAAATCTACCTCGCCCTGGGCACCGCGCTGCATTTTCAGGCAACTCCCGCAGCGTTTGAGGTGTTGTGCAGATTTTCGTTTGTCTGGCGGGCCGAAACATCGGCCGAAGGTTGGTATCGTATCCATGACTTAGTGCGGCGGATCATGCATGAGCGCCCGGCCAAGGGCATACACCAGGCGCATGAGGTCTTGGAGCATTACTATCGTGCCAAGGCAGCCGCCGGAGACACGGCCGCAGGCGCCGAGGCCATCTATCACGCGAATCATCTCGATTGGGCACGGGGTGTACAGGAATGGAGTGAGGTCTTCAAGACCGCGCTCGACCATAGCGACTATAAACACTGTCGGGTATTGCTTGCGGTACGCAACGTATTGACAGTTGGGACAGAGATGAAGTTGGCTGAGGTATCACTGTGTGAAGGGGATTATTTTCTCCACCTGGCCGAATACGAGAAAGCCCGGCAGGAGTTCACAGAAGCCATTACCGCTTATGATAGAGCCCTGGAACAGGCACCTGACAATGACGAGGCCCGGCATAACAAGGGCCTTGCCCTCCAAAGGCTAGGGGAGGTGCAGGCCTTTCTGTCGCAGTACCCCGAGGCCCTGGCGAGCTATCAGGCGGCCATTGCCGCTTATGATACGACTCTGGAACGGGCGCCTTACGAGGTCGGTACCCATAACAACAAGGGCATTGCTCTCCAAAGTCTGGGAGACGTGCAGGCCTCTCTGATGCAGTATCCCGAGGCCCTGGCGAGCTACCAGGCGGCTATTACCGTTTATGATACAGTCTTGGTATGGGCGCCTCACGACATCCTGACCCAGTGCAACAAGGGCCTTGCCCTCCAAAGGCTAGCGGTCGTGCAGACCTCCCTGGCGCAGTATCCCGAGACCCTGGCGAGCCACCAAGCAGCCATTACCGCTTTTGATACAGCTCTGGAGCGGGTGCCTCACGACGTCCGCATCCAGAGCAATAAGGGCGCTACTCTCCAAAGCCTGGGGGAGGTGCAGGCCTCCCTGACGCAGTATCCCGAGGCCCTGGCGAGCTATCAGGCGGCTATTGCCGCTTTTGATACAGCCTTGGTATGGGCGCCTGACGACGTCCGCATCCAGAGCAATAAGGGAATTACCCTCAAAATGCGAGGAGACGTGCAGGCCTCTCTGAGGCAGTATCCCGAGGCCCTGGCGAGCTACCAGGCGGCTATTACCGTTTATGATACAGTCTTGGTATGGGCGCCTCACGACATCCTGACC
>JBMDXC010000360.1:0-15286 GCA_048594805.1 Candidatus Entotheonellaceae bacterium
CGGTTCTCCTTGCCGTGTGTATTCAACCTAACGGAGAGCGTTAAGCAGCGCCTGACATACCTTTCCTGTTGCGCTCTCATCGATGAGCTTGCGTCCAGCCGTATCGGTCACGTAAAACACATCGATAGCACGGTTCGCTTCCGTAGAGATTTTCGCCAGGGCCACATCGAGTCCGCTCTCGTACAACACTCGCGTCAATTTATAGAGCAGACCCAGATGATCTTGGGCCTGTACCTCAATAATGGTGTAGCTATCCGAGCTGGTGTTCTCGATGAGCACCTGTGGTGCCTGGACAAACGCTTGTAGTTTGCGGTCGTGCGCCGCATAACGACGCTGCGTTACGACTGTCTCAAAATGCAGTACACCGCCTAAAGCCGCCTGCAGATCCGCTTCGACTTGCTGCCACACCTGCTGGTCTGTAACCGGAGCCCGCTGGAGCGTTTCCACTTGCAGGGTATCCACCGCTATCCCCTGGCGAGAGGTATAAATTTGTGCTCCGAGAATATTGAGTTTGCTCCGACTCAACGCTCCAGCAATCATGGAGAATACACCGCGGCGTTCAGCAACGCAAATCGTCACATTGGTGAACCCTCCCGAAAAATTCTGCTCATAATGCAAAAGCACAGGTGCCCTGAGCGTCGGTTGTGTCAGCATGAGATGCCGAGCGATCTGGTCTGGTGGAGTGGCACCGAGATAGCGAGCGGGCATGGTATCAAGAAAGCGCTCGACGTCTTGCTCGTTATACTGGGGACCGAGCGCTTCCAGAATGGCTGGACACAAACGCTGGCGGAGATCCTCCGTGGCGGCCGGCATCAAAGGGCTCTGATGCAGCAAGTAATCGAGTGTCCGCCGATAGAGGTCCGCTAACAACGTGCCCTTCCACGTATTCCAGACATCCGGTCCAACCGCCGAGGTATCGGCAAACGTGAGGAGATACAACTGCTCCAGCCCGGACACCGTTTCTACCATGCTGGCAAACTCGGCAATGACTTTGACGTCCGTAATGTCGCGTCGCTGGGCTATACGGTTCATGGCTAGATGGTGCACCGCGAGGAGCTGGACCATCTGGCGTTGCTCGGTAGGGAGCCCGAGACGTTCGCACACGATTTCCGCGAGCTCCCCACTGCGGTAGACGTGCGAGGCACGTCCGGGACCTACGTCTTTACCCAAATCGTGTAAAAGTAGCGCAAATTTCAAGAGCGCCTTGTCCGGAGTCTGCTGATAGAGACGCGCCAGGGGCTGGAGACAGGATTCGTGCGTCTCGGCCAAGCTCTCAAGCATCTCGATGCTACGCAAGGTGTGCTCATCGACCGTGTAGCGATGATACAGATCGTGTTGGACCAGACAGGTGAGGGCATCGAATTCTGGGATATAGGCACCGAGCAGGCCGTGGCGATGCATCTCACGCAGGACAGGAGCCGCAGACGGTTGCGACAGGATACGGAAGAACACGGCGGCAGCCTCTGGACTACGACGGACGGCTTCATTGGTGAGTAGAGCCGCCTGGGCTTTCAGAGTGCGTGAGAGCGTGGGCGCCAGAGGCACACGATGTTCTTGCGCTTTCGCAAAAGCCTGCATGAGTACTACCGGATGCGTACGTGCGTGCGTTTCGAGTGCAGGCGCTTCATGATGCAAATAGCTGTCAACCATGACAAATCCCTCCCCTACCCTCTGGGGACGTCGCAGAAAGCGCCACAGACGCGGTTGGTAGGTATGGGTGACAGCCTCAATGACAGTCACGCACAAGTTGAACAGAACATTGGCATGCAAATAATACGCCTTGAGAAAAGCCTCCACGGCCAACTTATGGTCGCTCGGTTGGAAGCCTAAGGCGGTCGCCAAGGCTTCCTGGACGTCCACGGAGAGCAAGTCATTCTTGCGTCCATGCCGATAATGGAGCGCGTTCCGTACACGAAAAAGAAAGTCCAGCGCCGCCTCCACCGCTTCCTGGTCACTGGTGGTTAACAGCCCTTGCTCAACTAACGCGGCCACGCTATGCGCTTGATAGAACGCTGTCCCAATCCACAGGGCTGTATGATAATCCCGCAACCCTCCTGGGCTTTCTTTGACGTTGGGTTCCATGAGGTTGACCGTGTTGGCGAAGCTGGCGTGCCGCTTCCGGCACTCGGCAATTTTTTGTCGGACAAAAGCGTGTCGCCGCCGCAGGGTGAAACGGCGATGGCCGACTTCTTCCTGAAACCACTCAAAAAGCGCCTGATCACCATCAAGAAAGCGTACTTCGAGCATAGCGGTTTGCGCGGTGAGATCCGTGTCTGCCATCTGCACGACATCACGCCGGGTCCGCACACTGTGGCCGAGGGTATACCCAACATCCCAGAGGAGATAAAGCGTCTCGCGTACGATCTGGTCTGGAGGCGTCTTCTGGCACAGAAACATTAAGTCGATATCAGAGAAGGGATTTAACTCTCCGCGTCCATACCCGCCGAGGGCGACAAGCGCACAGGGCTCGGTAGCGGCGGGGTGCTGCGCCTGCACGTATTGAAAGACCGTGCGGACGACATCGTCCACAAGCGCAGTGAGGTGGCGCACGACATTGCGGCCACGCGCCCCAGCATTGTGCTCGTTACGAATGCGTTCTTGAGCAGCGGCCATCAGCGTTTTCAGCCCTTTCAGGAAGTCCGGTCGCGCGTAGTCGCGGTCCAGGAGGGGGGCAAAGGAATGGGGCAAACCCTGCAGGTCACGCGTCGCGGACGAAGTGGTCATAAGGCGTATCCTATGGTCGAGGATGATGGGCCATATATAAAGCACGCAGCCGTTGCTGGACTACGTGCGTGTAGATTTGCGTGGTCGAGATATCAACGTGGCCAAGCATATGTTGCAGCGACCGGAGATCAGCCCCTCCTTCTAGCAGGTGCGTCGCAAAGGAATGCCGTAACGTATGAGGGCTAAAGGGCTTGTGAATAGCCGCCTGGTGCATATATTTCTTGACGATTTTCCATAATCCTTGACGCGTCAGCCCGGCTGCCGAACGATTCACGAAGAGATGCACTGCTGAGCGCGCTTTGAGCAATTTAGGTCGCCCTTCCAACAAATAATCATCAAGTTGTACGGCGGCCATTTCCCCCACTGGCACGAGGCGTTCCTTGCCCCCTTTCCCGCACACTTTGACGCAGCCAGCCGTGGTCTGGACATCGCTGACGGTGAGGGCGATCAACTCGCTGGCACGTAAACCTGTCGCGTACAGCATCTCCAGCAACGCCGCATCTCGTTTCCCGAGCGGCGTCGAGGGATCGGGCGCTTGCAGGAGCTGCTCCACTTCCTGCCGGGTAAGGACGTCGGGAAGGTAGTGCCCTTGCCGAGGGGCCTGGATCTGGGCGGTTGGATCAGCGGTCCCCGCCTGCTGCCCGTACAGGAAACGATAGAGCGTTTTGAGTGACACTAGCTCACGGGCCAGGGTACGGGCTGCAATCCCTTGCTGGCGGCGTTCAGCCAGGTACGCAATGATGTCCTCACGGCTCAAGTCCTGGAACATCGAGGCGCCGCGGGCCTGTACAAACAGGCCAAAATGCTGCAGATCGGACATGTAGGCTGCCAGCGTATTGCGTGCTAGTCCCTTCTCAACAATGAGATGCTGCTGCAGAAGGTCAAGCTGGCTATCGAGCATACACCGTTGTTCGCTCACCGGACTCTATCGCCTCCTCTCTCAGTGCATACGCATGCCTGCCTCCGCAAGGATAACGCAAACTGCCGCAAGACAAAAGGGCCCATGCAGAGAGGAGGCGTCGTTGACACCGCTAGAGGGCCTTGCTATACTCCGCCGCGTAAAAGGAGGTGACATCCTATGGCAAACAGACATCCGTCAGCCATCAAGCGGGCCCGTCAGAATGCACGGCGGCACGAGCGCAATGCGGCGCTGCGTTCAGCGCTCCGTACGGCAGTAAAGAAAGTCCTGGTCGCCGTAGAACAGGCAGATGCGACTACCGCTCGGGATGAACTCCCGCAGGCAGTACGCGCACTTGGCAAGGCAACCTCAAAGGGTATCGTGCACAAAAATTATGCGGCACGGAAAATTTCTCGCCTTACGCGCAAAGTTAATACACTGGTGGCTACACAAGCTTAGTCCCTCGCCTACAGACGTGCAGAATCAGCTCCTCTAAGATCGCTCTGGGTGGTTTGTTGCTGGTCTTGAAAGTTACATCTGCCTCAAGGGCAGCCGCGTAAATCTGACGCAGATGCTCCAGCGAAAAATGCCGGCTTTGGGTAACCAACTGACGACAGACGGCAAGAGGTAACCCAAGAGTTTTAGCAATTAGAGCAGCATCGTGACGATGCTGCTCTAATTGCTTGACGCTCCAGAGTAAACGCACGTGACGGACGATCATGCTCAAGATGACGAGAGGTGGTTCTCCCTGGTTTAGCAGACGCTCGACGATGATGAAGGCCGGCCCTATCTGGCGCGTTCCGAGCGCATCAGATAGGGCGAAGATGGACTGCAAGCGCGAGGTATGCGTGACCTCCTGGACGTCATCGAGGGTAATGTCGGTGGTTTCCCCCACATACGTGCAGAGCTTCTCGATTTCCTGCCTGAGGGTCTGGAGGTCCGGCTGTTGCTCGTGGAGCAATGCCTGGAGGGCCTCAGGGGCAATGCGGTAGCCACGCCGGGCGACTGCGTGGGTCACCCAGTCATGGAGCTTTGGACCTTCGAGACGGTGACATTCAAGAGTCACAGCGTGTTGCCAGAGGCTCGGGGGGCACTTTTTCGGATCACTGACACTACTACTGCAAATCAAGGCTGTGCTGGTCGAGGGATGCTCCAGATAGCGCTCAAGTTGCGGCCAATCGGCTTTACGGAGCTGGTGCACTCCGTGTAAGACAACGACACGATGTGTCGCCATCATGGGCAGTGTGCGGGCGATGCTGAGTGCGTCTTCCAATGTATCATTATCCACGCTGAATACATCGCAATTGAAGTCGCGTGGAGTGGTACCGAGAATGTGCTCAAGCAGAGTAGCGGTGTACTCCCGGATGAGATATGTCTCCTCCCCAAAGAGCAGATAGCAGGGATCAACCTGCCCCTGAGCCAGCCGTTTCCAGAGCGCTGCAGCAGATACGCGTGGCATAGCATCGTCCTATAAGAGCGTAATCGCCAGTAAGGCAAGACATTTATCGGCAAATTGCTGCGCGAGCCGAGCCAGGGCTGCCTCGCGTGCCGCGACATCTTCTCGCACTTTATCTGTTGGAGACCTAGAGACCAGATACACTGCTGAACTGGAGAGTTCTTGTTCGAGGAGGGGACGTTGAGTTGCCGCCTCTGTAAGGCGAATGTAAATGGCAGCATCAATACGGTACTGCACCACATTGTCCTGTGCATCAAGGGCCAGAGGATAAGAACTAAAACGCCGTATGGCACCCTGCAGGCGCGTCGCTGAGGCCTCGTCGGCAGTAAAAACAAACATCTGACTCTGCACGAGGGCGTGGCGTAGCACGGCAGTCGTGAGACGTTCCAAATCTGGTTCACGAGTGTGGTTGGTAAAAGGGAGGATGTGCAAAGGCAGCCGGCTGCCTGGAGTGCCCGATGGGGCACCAACGACCGTGTATCCACAGCCTGCCAGCAACCCTAGAAGCATTCCCAGTGTCAGAAGAGCACGTAGACCCTGGCGCATACGCCCGCAGCCGTCAACCATGAGAGTTCCACGCAGAAGGAGTCCTGTACGATGCTTGCGAGTCTGGCATCGGACGATACGTCTCCTGTACAGCTCTGTTGTCTCTCTGTGTGTAACACAAGCGTACGGGAACCGCAAGAGGTAGGCTCGTACTGGAGTGACAAAAGGGTTGCTGATTCTGCTGGAAATCGGTATAGTAACGTATATTTGTGAGTCATCGGTGCCCCCGTAGCTCAGCCCGGATAGAGCAACGGCCTCCGGAGCCGTGTGTCGGACGTTCAAATCGTCTCGGGGGTACCTCTCCTCAGCCGTTTGGCCTGCCGATGTCTCCTATCCATAGTTATTCTTAAGCCTTTAGGCTCTTATCATACTGCAGCGGCAAGGCACCGTCTGTGCCTACAGACGCACTCGAGCGTATAGAATATGATATCATCATCTGCGCCTCCAACGTGCAACGTGCCGCCATCTCTGGCATGAGTCGTCTACTGCAGGAGTTGTGTGCGAAACGCACTGGTGCGTTTTTCCCAGACACGGTCGGTTTCCACGAACGTGAGGGCATTATCAATTCTGACTACTATTTCCAACTGCAGGAGCGCTATCTGCATTTGGATTAGGGGGATGGAGAGGGTATGGAACGCTACGAGATCATTCCCACGTCCCGTATTGCCGAGACGCATGCTGTGCCAGGCTCGAAGAGTTACACCAACCGGGCCTTGACGATTGCGGCACTGGCACGCGGACCAAGTACGTTATACGGCGCGCTGGAGAGCGACGATACGCACGTGGCGCGTGAAGCCCTCAAGCACCTCGGGGTGACTATTGAACAACACGGCTCGACCTTTGTTGTGCACGGGCATCAAGGTGAATTCATTGTCCCCCAGCAACCGCTGTTCTTGGGGAACTCCGGGACGGCCACACGTTTTTTCACGGCCATGCTCACGCTTGCTGGTTTCCCCTGTACGATCACGGGGATCGCGCGTATGCAAGAGCGGCCCATCGCGGACCTCTTAGAGGCGCTGCATCAACTCGGGGCTGAGGTCACGAGTGTGCGTGGCAATGGCTGCCCGCCCGTCCGCATCGGAGCCCAGCGCTTGCGAGGTGGGACAGCGACGATCTCAGGGGCGATTAGTAGTCAGTTCTTGTCGGCCTTGCTCATGGTGTCCCCGTATGCTGCACAGGATGTCACGCTGGTGGTGCGGGATACCCTGGTGTCGGTGCCCTATGTAGACCTGACTCTCGATATCATGGCGCGTTTTGGGGTAGAAGTGGTGAATGATGGCTATCGCCGTTTCCTCATTCGTGGGCAGCAGTGCTATACGGGGCAAGCGTATACCGTTGAAGGAGACGCCTCCTCGGCGACCTATTTCTGGGGGTTGGCAGCGTTGCTCGGGCAGTCGATGTGCGTCACCAATGTGCCACCGACTTCCGCGCAGGGGGATGTACGATTTCTCGACGTCCTGGAGCGCATGGGGTGCACCGTCTCACGCGGAGAGCGCCTGCAGGTCACAGGGCCTACGCAGCTCTGGCCCCTCGGCACCATTGACCTCAATGCCTTGCCCGATGCCGCCATGACTGTGGCCGTACTGGCCGCCTTCTGTCCAGGCGAAACGCGGATCACGAACGTGGCGAATCTACGCGTGAAAGAAACTGATCGCTTACGGGCCCTCACTACTGAACTCCGTAAACTCGGTGTACGGGTGACCGAATTCCCTGACGGTTTGCAGATCAATGGCCATCCCGAGACGCTGCATGGTGCCGAGGTCGCGACCTACGACGATCACCGTATGGCGATGTGTTTTGGTATGGTCGGAGCGCGGCTTCCTGGTATGCGGATTCAGGAGCCAGGGTGTGTGGCAAAAACCTATCCAGGCTTCTGGGAGGACCTCCAGCGCGTTGGGGTCCACGTGCAACAGGTGTAGACGGTGAATGTCATTCTGACCGGTTTGCGCGGGACTGGCAAAAGCAGTGTGGGCACAGTGCTGGCTCAGCGACTCAATTTTGCGTTCATCGATACCGATACACGCATCGAAGAGCTCGCCAGGTGTCGCATTGCTGCCATTGTGGCACAACACGGGTGGGAGCACTTCCGGGCCCTTGAGCGCCAGGTGGTGACCCAGGTCGCTGCTACGGACCGGCACGTCGTGGCTGCTGGCGGGGGGACATTGATCGATGCGGAGAATGCCAGGTTACTGAAAGCGCGCGGTGTGGTCGTCTTGCTACTCTGTGATCTTTCCATCTTGCAGCGTCGTCTGGCCCTTGGCAGCAATCGCCCTTCTCTCACCGGTCAAGGCTCGGCCGCGGTCGAACTCGCCGAGGTATGGGAAGCACGGCGGGAGCACTATCATAGGGTGGCCGATGTGACATATGATGTGTCCGCAGAAAGCGGCAATATCGTGGAGGACCTCGAACGTAAGGCCGCAGAGATTGAGGCGCTCTTACGCCAGGCTCCACGTTGCCATACAGATGGGGGCAAGGAGCATAACGCTTGATTCTGGAGTTCCTCTCTGCCGTTTTTAAAGTCATAAAATTCTTTTTTGGGCTCGGGGCACTTGCTGGCTTGATTGGTATTGGGCTGGTATTTTTGTGGCTTGCTTTGCGCGTCGTCGTAAGGTATGCGCTGCGTGGACAACCTGTTGATCGTTATGTACCGTTACGGAAATTGTTTCTCGATCTCTGAGCGGCATGGCTTCTGGTATTGCGTCTGCCTCATAGAGGGTGAGAGACATACCAGGTCAAGATGGCATCCCCCCAGACCATCGCCAGGAGTGCCCCTATAGCCAGAAAGGGACCAAACGGCAGCGGCTCTTTACGGCCCTTGCGCCGTAGAAGAATCAGCGTAAGCCCCACACCAGCTCCGAGCACGGCGGCAAGAAAGATGGTCACGAGGACAGCGTGCCATCCGAGGAAGGCCCCAAGCATGGCAATCAGTTTGATGTCCCCTCCCCCCATTCCTTCACGCTTGAGTATCACGACGCTGAGTACTGCCATCAGGAGGAAGAGCCCGCCACCGAGGATCACCCCCAGGAGAGCATTGCGTATCCCCACGGGCGTGAGCCAGAGGCTGGTGCCCAGCCCGACGACAATCCCCGGCAGGGTGATGGCATCAGGGATGATCGTATGGGCAATGTCGATGCAGGAGACAATCAGCAAAGCCGTGGCAAGGAGTGCAAACACAGCAGTTTGCCCAGAGAGCTGATAGTAATGGTACAAAAACATATACAGGAGTCCGTTGCTGAGCTCGATCAGTGGATAGCGCGGAGAGATGGTCGTTTTGCACATGGCACACTGTCCTCTGAGCAGGAGATAGCTCAGCACAGGGATATTCTGCCACGGGCGCAGCACTGCCTGGCAGGAGGGGCAATGGGAGCCCGGAAAAATGATGGATAAACGCTGTGGTAGGCGGTAAATGCAGACGTTTGCAAAACTGCCCAACAGGGTGCCCAGAATAAAGACGGCAGCATAGTCAAAGGGGTACTCCGGAAGCATGAGACCACCATCCCCTCTTTTCTCACGCAAAGAAGTTCGGGATAAAGAGCAAGACAATACCGGCGAGCATGACGATCAACCCTACTGGGGCGCACCAGGCGACGAGGGCATCGTAAGGTTTCGGACACTCGTGCCCTCCCCAGAAGCCGAGCGCGATGAGCACCAACCCTAGGGCCGTGAGTAATGCGTGAGCGAGCACAGTCATACTCCTCAGGTAAAGCGCATCCCTATAAGCCAGAGAGCGAAGCAGACAGCCATCAGGCACCCCCACAGTAACCCCTGTCGCCGGGCGAAGTTGCCTGCCTCATCCACAACGTACCAGATCAAGCCTACAGTCGCCCCTACCCAGCCAAGAAAACCAATCTCGACCAGGATCGACCATCCCAGATGTGGGCCCACATGACGCTGGAGCTGCATGGCAAAGCGCGCTGTATCGTGCTGCAGCTTGTCCGCACCGGGCTCTTCTCCTGCTTTGGTCTTGGCCAGCAGTGGCGCGATACGTTCTTCGCTCTTGGGAATCCAGCTCTGGTATGGAATATAAAAACTTTGCACGGCGTAGAGACTGCTGCGTAAGGCCTGATAGGCTTCAAGTGCCAAAGATCTCTCGCCCCGTGCTTCGGCCTCGGTGCCGAGCTGCCACAGACGTTCAACAGCGCGCGGCACTACCGTGCTCAACGGGGCATACCATTTAATCGCCCGTTCATAATAGGTAATCGCCCGTTTGTACTCACCGTGTGTATAGGCGTCTTCACCAAGGTCGAAGTCTTGTCTGGCGTTATAAGCCACTTTAGCGTACAGAATGACAAGGAAAGCGGTCAGAAGGACCACAATGCGTAAAGCACTGTGCAATGCAGGATGACGTTGCCACAGATGCATGGATATACTGTACCTCTATGTCTATTAACGTACTTGCTTCTTATGAGAAGCTAACAGGAGATAATCTATGCACAATTTTTTCCGCTTGGCATATGAAATCAGCAGTGGCTCTGCTAAGATTAAATAAATCTTTTGCCTCATCAAAGGAGGGTAAGTCCTGTGTCTTGCTGTGTCGATTGCGAATGAAGGCTTCAAGTGCCTGTTTGAGTTGAACAGGATTGTCTGGAGGAATAACATATCCTAAGTTAAATCTCTGCACGAGAGCCGGTAAATCTCCTGTAGCAGAAACAATCATAGGGATTTTAGCGTGCAGGCCTTCTGAGAAAACCAGGGGAATGCTGTCACTGCGTGATGGAATGACCAGGCAATCACACCGCTGCAGATACCCACGCAACGTGGCGGTGGGCACATCCTCTCTGAGGAACACCGTGTCAGTGAGAGAGTAAGCGTGGATTTTCTGCTCCAAAAAACCCCTCAAAGACCCCTTGCCCACAATGTAGAGATGCGCCGTAACTCTAGCGTGTCGCAAGAGTTTCATCGCCTCGATGAGCACATCAATACCTTTGATTTTCTCCCATCTTCCGACGAAAAGAAAATTTGTCTGGGTGGGATTGACTTCCACCGCGGTGGCAGGGACATCCTCGGTGAGAGGCCGTACAGAGGGAAGAAACATGCAGGGTCGCCCGGCGAGTTGGTGCACACGGTTGCTCAAATCGATACCATCGGCAAACAGATCATCGGCATGTTGCAAGATATGCCTAATCAGGGTCCGTAGCACAGGGTATTGCGCCCAGCCATAAATATCAGAGCCTAAGGCCCAAACACAGTAAGGAATGCCCAGGATTTTTTTAGCATGATAAGCAAAGTAGCCACTCGGCACTGCCCAGGCAGCTAAGCAGAGATCAACCTGATGTTGCTGTAGCCATGGCACGATATACTGTCTACCCTTCCAGCCGAGCCGCGCCATACTCCAGAGATGCGTGGGAACGTAGGGCTTCAACTGGGAGAGCGCTGTATCCGAGCCACTCCAAGGGAACCAGGCTATTGGAGCGTCAACCACAGGCTTTTTATGGCCAGGACGGGTCTGGGTATACACCACTATCCGTACCCCCTGACTCTGTAGGGCCTCGATAAACGGCGGGAGGAACGGCGCAGCCACCTGATCCTCTGGATGCCTGGGGAACGAGCTTGTCAGCACACAAACGGTCAAGCCTCTTGATGGCACAGTCTCAGCCCTTTTTCTCGAAGCGGAAGAGATAGTCTTTGTAGTCAAGGAACGCCTCCCTTTCGTGACGCCGTTTGCCTAACTCATGCTGCGCCAGACGAGGGAAAAGGCATGGAGGAATGAGTCCCAATCGAATCAGGTATAGTACCAGCCAATGCCCCTTTCTGATAGGGTAGTGGGAGGTACATAGCAGGCCATGATGGGCGAACTGCGTGAGCAATTCCTCACGCTGATAGTGCCATGATGGCGCTCTACCATACACGTGTTCAATAGCGATGATGGTCCCTGGGCTTTTGAGTACTCGAGATAATTCTCCTAGCAGATGCGCAAACTTCTCTTCTGGAAAGATGTGCTTCTGCAGTACACCTCCGAAGGCACACAAAATGGCGTCAAAAGAGGATTGTGCAAACGGAATAGTTTCGCCCTCGTAGACTTGATATATTATGTTAGGTCGTGCGTTATGCTCGGCAGCCAACCTCAGCATTTTTATGTCGGTATCTATGCCATAGACCTTGCTACACCTGCTTGCAAGCCAGGAGCATAAACGTCCTACACCACAGCCAAAGTCTAGGACGATGTCTGTAGCTTTGAAAGCCCCTTCTTGTTCCAAGGCAAGCTTTTGTAGGTAATCAATATAAGCATTCTTGTAGCCACGTTTGTCAGCTGCATCCAGGATACCGTAGCCATCCGCATCCTTCGTACTCAAGATATCAAACGCCATGCATAGACCTTTGCAGTCGATTCTCGTGCATTGTCAAAGCTATAGCAAGTAGGAAAATCATGATATCTCCCAACGTCATCCAGAGACGTGAAGCAAACGCAATAACTATAGAAGTAGGTAGAGGGAAGAAAAAAGTAAGCAAATACACCTGCACTCCTTCTTGTATTCCTAAACCACCAGGAGAAAGAAAAGCATAATATCCTACAATCCATGATATTGAGAATATCCCTGTTATAATGAAACTCTCGATTATACCCACACTATAAAATGAATTTATCATGATATGCAGACCTATTGCAAATGCAAGCCAACTTGCAGAAATTGCCATAGTCAATGGGCCATAAGACAGATATGCACATCGAGGGTTGATCTGCATATTGGTAAAGCGTGTTAGCATAAAATTAACACTTTTTTCGAGTAAATGTATCCTAAAAAAATAGTAAAATACCAGTAATATTAATACTAAAAGTAAGCAACGTGTAAAGAAATTAAAAATATCCCATACCAAAAATGACAAAGCAAAGATAAGGAAACCACTCAAAGTCATCAGATATATGAGAATTACATTGCTACAAAAAGTTTCTGTAAGGGAGACATGCTCCTGGGAAGCCAGGTATGATTGTGCGATATATGACCAGATCTTGCCAGGGATATATCTGCCGAGATGGGATAGATACTGGATACGGAAGGCTTTGCGATACGACAGAGTGACTCCTAAGCTTGCTAGAATGCTACACCACATAAAAGGGATGAAAAAATAGTCTACCATAAGGGGGAGGAGGGACATGGCAAATTGGCCAAGAGAGAAGGTTAAAGGCTGCTCTCGCAATGAGTCATAGTTTTGATATAAGCTTACCAAAAGCACAATAATAAAAGCCAGAGCAATACCAATTGAGCAAAGTTTTTTTATAAGATGATTTCGTTTTCTACTCCTTGTGTTCATGCTTGACTTTCCGTCCTATCCTGATACCTTGGTGCAAGGCGCTGTATGAACCTAGTCAAAGCTGTACCCCAGGGAGAGGCTAGAACGCGTAACCCGGCATTCCAGAGAGTATGACCAAAGGTATTCCGTACTATGGTATAATGCTTGGTGAAATGAGGTACTGCTCCCCACTTTTGCTTAAAATGAATCAAATCCACATCATGGCTGTCAGAACCCATAAAATCGAAAGCCGATTTTTTCATTCTGATTGCACTCAGTATCGCCTCATGAAAAACGGCTTCATTCGGTTGGTATTTTTGATACTCCGTTATGGAACCACCAAAATAATAATGTGCAATATTTCTAGAGTATAAAACCATAATTCCAGCCACACTCTTATTATTCATCTTTGCAAAGAAAATATCTCCTTGTCCTTTTGTAATTATAGTATCATATATACTATAAATAAATCTTTTTGGATATCTTGCCATGGCTTGATTGCGCCCCATGGCATATAGGTACAAAAGATAAAAATCTTCTATCTCGCAGCGGTCAGATATTTTTTCTACCTTTATCCCAAATCTTTCTGCTCTACGAATGCCGCGACGTGTATAAGACTTGTATTTCTTCTGAATATCCTCTTCAGATGTGTCCTGTAGCGAAAGCAGATGGAGAGGCTGATATTGTGGATTTTGTCCAGAAATATCTAAAGGTGGTATTCCTGGATATGCACTTCCTAAGTGTAACACATGGAGTCTTTGAGAGCGCAAAAAATTATACAGTGCTGGCAAAAAATATGGCAATGCTTGATAATCGCCAATAATTGTTCCATACGGTATGGTGGCATAGAGTATCTTGAATATTTTATAGTCCATCAAGAAAACAGGAAGGCCTAGAATAAGATCATTCCCTTCCCATAATGTGCAGAACATATAAGGATATTGTAGACCAGCATGTAAAACCTGTAGCCAAGTGGCGGTGTGGAAGAGCAGCTCTGAATATTGGGCGCAAAAGGGATCCCAGTCGGGGCAGGAGGTGGTGATGACTTTGAATTCCATCATTTAAAGCTTCTGTAGAGCGTCTGCCAGGCAGGCACATACATAATCCACCTGGTTTTCTGTCATGTCTGCGTATAAAGGTAACGTCATCTGACAGTTGCTGACAGCTTCAGTCTTAGAAAGACTCATAGGAAAAATGTGGTATAGCTTCTTATAGAAGCTGAATTGATGTATAGGAGGGTAGTGAATACTCGTCTGGATACCTCTCAAGGCCAGATGTTTCATGACCTGTGTGCGCACTGTGGCGCTCTCCAAGAGCACCGGGAGCAAGTGGTAAGCCGACGTGCCACGATGGGTCTGGAAGGGAAGCGCCACACCAGGGATGTCCCGTAGTAGTCGATGATATTGCTCAGTCAAGGCCCGACGTCTCTGTATGTTGGCTGGAAGTTTCCGCAGTTGTGCGAGGCCAAGAGCGGCGTTGATCTCTGACGTGCGATAGTTGAAGCCCAAGTCAACAACGTCGTAGCTTGAGGCATGGCCGCGATGACGATCCCAGGTGACGGTGGTCATACCGTGCGAGCGCAGTCTACGAACCCGCTCGTAGACATCTTGGCGGGAGGTGATGAGCATACCACCTTCACCCGTAGTCATATTCTTGTTGGCAAAGAAGCTGAAGCAGCCGATATCCCCGAAGCTGCCGAGAGCGCGCCCATCCAGTTGGGCTCCAGGGGCATGTGCAGCGTCCTCCACCACAGCAATATCTCTGCCAGCAATGGCTGTGGCGATTGCCGCCATGTCAGCCGGGTAGCCGCCATAGTGTACCACCATGACGGCTTTGGTAGCCGGGGTGATGGCTCGCTCGATGGCCTGTGCGGCGATGGAGAAATCATTGAGGGAAGTAATATCCACGAAAACCGGCGTGGCGCCCACGTACAGGACAGCATTGACGGAAGCCACAAATGTCAGAGACGGCACGATGACCTCATCGTCTACTCCGATACCCAGCGCTGCGAGGGCAAGATGCAGAGCCGCCGTACCACTGGAGACGGCCACGCCATAAGGGACATCAAGAAAAGCGGCGAAGTGCCGTTCAAAGGTGTCAGTCACCTCTCCCATGCTGAGCCATTTTGACGCTAATACGTTGTGCACTGCCTCCTGCTCTTCCGGGCCAAAGTCGAGATCCGATAAGGGAATCGTCCAAGGCATACCCTACTCCTGTGAGCGTGTCCCTGGCACCGGGGGCTCACCAAGAAACATGTCCGGTTGCTGCGCAAAGACCTCAATGGCCTTGTGATAGTCGTCTGGCCGTCCAATATCGAGCCAGAAGTCTTCACTCGGGTAAAGGGCCACTTTGACCTTTGCTTGCAGGAGGCGCTGCACCAGGTCGGGGAAATCAAGTCTTTTCCCAGGCTGAATAAAACGTAAAATCTCTGG
>JBMDXC010000361.1:0-3325 GCA_048594805.1 Candidatus Entotheonellaceae bacterium
ACGCCTAAACGTTTCTCGAAGTACACCTCCCACTGCGGATCGTATGGGTTTGCTGCTCCTTTGACCTTCACATGCCGCTTAATCGGCGTGTCGCCTGCACGAACGAGTGTGAGTTCGTCAGGTTTCCCTTTCCTATCCACACGGGTTCCCACGAAGGTCCACGTTCGTCCATGACGTGGCCGAAAGTACTTGTCCGCCACCCATCGGCGAGGCTTATTGGGATGTCTTCGTTTGGCCCACGACCCTAGCACCTTGAAGATAGCCGTGTCCACGTGATAGAAGGTCTGTTTGCTCACCACGTGCCGGTGATAGTTGGCCCAGCCCCGAATCATGGGGTTGAGTTGGGCGATCAGATTCGCCGCTGTGGCTTGCTTATTGGCCTTCACGATTTGCCGGACCTTGCCGAGGAATGCCTTGACATTCTTTCGGGCGGGTTTGATCAGAAGTTTGCCCGTGTAGTTACGTACATTTTGGCCCAGAAAATCGAAGCCGTCCTCGATGTGTGTGATGCGGGTTTTCTCCGGCGACAGTTCCAAACCGCGTTCGCGTAGAAACTGCTCCACCAAAGGTTTGACCTCTTGTTCTAGGAGTACAAATGCACTGCCTGAAATGATGAAGTCATCCGCATACTTCACTAGATGCACCTGAGCTTGTTTACCCCGTCGGGTTGTAGAAGGATAGTGTTCCTTCAGTAACCGTTCGAGCCTATCAAGCACTAGGTTAGCAATCACGTGGGAGCAAATACCGCCTTGCGGTACTCCCGCTTCCGTGGGATAGAGAACTCGCTTATCCATGAACCCCGACTTCAGCCATTTGTGCAGCATGACTCGATCCATCGGGATATGAGCCAGTAACCATTCATGGCTGATTCCGTCGAAACAGGCGCGTATGTCGCCCTCCAAAATCCATGGCGCGGCGTGCTTATGAGACAGCACCGTGAAGCATTGCCCAATCGCATCCGCTGTGGCTCGCTCGGTGCGGAAGCCATAGGAGTTCGGATCGCCCTGAGTTTCCGCAATGGGATCGAGGGCTAGCAAGTATAGCGCCTGCATGGCTCGATCATGCATCGTGGGAATCGACAGGGGGCGAAAGCGATTCGTACTGCCGTTCTTCGGAATATAGATGCGCCTAAGCGGCTGGGCTTGGTAACCTCTTTGCCGCAGTTTGAGCATGGCGCATGCTTTCTTCTCCGGCGTGTCCCAGATCACTCCGTCGACACCCGGCGTCCTTTTACCCTCGTTGCTCGTCACCCGTTTGACGGCCATCGCTTTGCCGCTAAATGAATGGGTGAGCAGATGTTGCAAGGCTCTCACCTTGCCCCACCTCCCTACCTGCACGGCCTTCACAAGACGCGCTTGGAGCCTCCGCACCGTCCGGTGCACCGTATACCAATCAATGGTGTGCCAGGCAGCGGCGGGTGTGGAGAGTGCACCAGTCGGTGGAACCGCTGTCATCTGCCTTCTCTCCTCAAGAGGTTGATCAAGCTCTCTTGTGACGAAAGACCAGATGGACGTCTGCCCGCTTTTTGCGTGGGGTGATGTTACCTTTGGCTCAACCCCTATCCACCCCATTACCGGGTGGCCTTCGCTTTTTCCATCCTCTCATGCCCGCACATCCTTGGGCTCGCCTTGCGGCTTGCTTTCCCTTATGGGAGACATACGGGGTTGTCATGTTCCGTTGCCGTAACAAACGAGTGGGTTAGGCGCGCTCTTTCCACCGGTAGCGTTGATGGCCCATGACAAGGAAAACTCAAGTCCTTGTACCCGCTACGTTGCCATTTTGGCTCAAGCCTTCCAGCACCTTGGGCTTGTTGTCGTTTACGATGTTTATCGCGCGTTCACCTGTGTTCGCCATACCACTCATCCTAGCCCCAGCTCCGTCTTGGTGCTGATAGAGACATCGTGGCCTCACGGTTTCGATGCCAGTCCTTGACTGTGGGTACATTGTCCGGAGGCTCTGTACAGGTCGTTACCTTCCCGCACATCTCCGTAGGATACCGCTGATGGGACAGCGGGTTGTGTCACCCCTTTTGCGGCGCACAACAATTACTGCAACGACTTCATGTCGCACGGAGTTCTTCGACATGGCGCGTGCTCAGCGGATACGCCACATACCAGCGCACCCCCATGAGAATGACCTCTGGGGGGAAATGGGCACCTTTGAAACTAACTGCCATCGTCGCCTCCCCCATGATGTACCGTTGCTCACAGGGGAGGATCATACCTCAAAGCGCCTCAAATAAAAATGGCGACATATATGGACCCGCCGAGGATGTCAAGGTGTAATCAAACGGCTACCACAAAAGACGGATGTCATCATATATCCGGCCTCATGTTGAAGGACTTAGTTGCCTTCGGGCCCTGATGCAATCTGCGCCTCCTCTCCTCATTAAAACCTCGGCCTCTGAGGCCGTGTCGCAAACCAGGGTTTGGGGAAGCCGGTCCGACCTGTCGTGGCATCACCGCTGTCATGCGCCTCGCATCCGCAAGGAAGTACCCTATATCATCGCCATATCATCGCCGTCACTCGTCACGGAGAGGAGTTCTCTCCTAGCCCATGTAAATCTGGTCACTGTTCAGCAACACCCAAGCAATCCGCGCGTTCTTGTTGGCCAGGGCCACGGCGGTCTTGTTCTTTCCACGCCGTTCCATGAGCGCTCGGCTCCACTTACTGCGGCGATCGGTCTTGAGCCTGGCCCAACGCAGCGTAGCCCGGGCGCCATGCACGAGCAGGGTACGCAGATACACATCGCCCCGTTTACTGATTCCCAGTAAGCGGGCCTTCCCACCCGTGGAATGTTGCCGTGGCACCAGGCCTAACCACGCCGCAAACTGGCGCCCATTCTTGAAAGCGCTGACATCACTCACAGCAGCGATTCAAGCCGTGGCCGTCAGGGGGCCAACGCCTGGGATCGTCTCCAAGCGTTGGCAGACCGGATGGGCTGTCGCGATCGCCTCAATCTTGGCATTATAAGACGCCAGCCGCTTGTCCAGGGCACAAAACTCCTCATAGAGCTGCATAAAGAGTTCCAGGCCCATCGAGGTCAATTTGGGCCGCTCCGCCTCAAGGACGGCCATGCAGTGTGCCGGAATTTGGCCACACCCTGTGGAAGCACAATCCCATATTCCAGCCCTAACCCGCGTATTTCGTTGACCAAAGCGGTGCGAGCTTTGACCACCCGCTCACGCGCCCGATGCAGGGATTGGAGATCTTGCTGCGCCACCTCCTTGATGGGGACAAAGCGCATGGTCGGCCGCGTCAACGCCTCGCAGATCGCTTCGGCATCGCCTGGATCATTTTTATTCGATTTGACGTAGGGTTGCAC
>JBMDXC010000362.1:0-3351 GCA_048594805.1 Candidatus Entotheonellaceae bacterium
AGCATGCCGGGCAGTGTGGCGTGGAAATGGAAGGCGGACGAGTACCGACAGTAGACTGGTTCCTCAATCTGCAGATCCTCACCTCCGGA
This sequence comes from Candidatus Entotheonellaceae bacterium, assembly GCA_048594805.1. Taxonomy (GTDB): domain Bacteria; phylum Tectomicrobia; class Entotheonellia; order Entotheonellales; family Entotheonellaceae; genus SXND01. Next base: position 90 of record JBMDXC010000362.1, read on the forward strand.
GGCTTGCGATGAGTGGTGACACGCTCTACCACATAATCCACTGGAATGTGAGGGTTTTTTTCTGCGTTATGAGCCTAAAAGGCTAAAGGGGGTTAAAAATGAAGATTATCGAATAAATCGGCGTTAAGTGTTTGATTTTTCTTGCAAAGTAAAAATTAATCCCTCCTCAGCATCATCTATTTTCCGAGGGACATCCTCCTCAGCATCACTTATTTTCCAGGATGATCCCCTCCTCAGCATCACCTATGTGCCGGGACTCCCTCCTCAACATCATCTATTTTAGCTCGATCCCCTCCTCAGCATCACCTATGTCCTAATGGCTACATACGACCTCCTCCTCAGCATCACCTATTTTTCAGGGGGACCTCCTCCTCAGCATTACCTATGTCTCGGTTCGAATGCGTTGTGACGCTTTGCAGCTGTTCAGTAAGTATAGTCGTACGCCGATTCGCACGTTTTATCTCAGTGACGAACTCCACAGTCGGCAGTAAGGTATATTTGATATCTACGAGACGTTTCCGCGGTCCTCGTAGGATTTCTTTTGTGATAGCGAGCAATATCTTTTCATCGTGGAGCTCATCAAGCGCTCTCTCCACACTACGAGGATTATTATAATTTTGGGCGGATTCCTGGGTACCGCTATCCCGGAGAATGGTACTCAACCGAATCGTGTAGGGTGCGAGCATGCTCGCTTGCACGTAATTATGTGCTAAACGTTTGTGGAGCCAGCGGGAGAGACGATATCGATATCGCATGTACATCCCATAATCAAATTGCCGATACGTGAGCTGACTGAGGCACTGGGTGATGAAAGGGTGAAACTGTACATAACACCGCGTCTCTGTGGGATTTTTGAGCCAGTCTTGCCTGCTCCCGATGAGGAGAAGCGGGAATATTGGTGAGGCTAACATGACTGACCCATCTTTACGATACATATGGAGGTCAACACCGTGACCAATTTTGAGAGCCTCAATGAGACTCTGCAAATGGATATCATGCCCGCGATTTCTCAGCTCCTGTTTGAGTTCATATAATGTAAACTGGACGCCAACAAGATTGTCTAAGTACACGCCATTGAGTCGGTCACAGGCGAGCTTCCGGAGCGCCTCCTCCACGAGTTCTTCCCGGGGACTGGGATAATATTCTTTTTCGCGACCCTCGCGATCTTTCAGGCGGGCAGGTCGTATCGTGACAGTGAAGACCTCTCCCCGATGATGGAACGGGCGCTCCAGCAACGGCAGGTATTTTCCCCCTTCTCGCATGGCGTCGACGAGCTTCGGGTTCGTGACATACTTCGGTATGGCATCATACAGTTCAATGGTGTTGGAATAGTGGTCGTGGTGGTCGTCAGGAAAAAACGTTTGGAAGAGGGCAAGCTGTTGTGGCTGGGTTTTGGCCAATACGACGGCCTTGCCGTTGATGTCTGTCCCACGGACATTTTCGGGCGAGAGGGGTGTAGCACGTTTCAGGGTCGGCATACGTCGCTCCTATCCTCTGTGCTCCGGCAGTGGTTCCACATGGCGTCCTGCGAGGTAGGCGCTCAGCGCCTCGGTGATCACTTCTTTGATCTGTTTCCGTTCCCAGTATGCGAGCGCCTTGATTTGGGCTAACTGGTCTTCCTGCACAATAAAGGTGGCGCGTATCCAGCCGTCAGGGAGCCCTTCCTGCGAGGCGGTCGTGATGACACGGGGATTCCGTCTGGTCCCGCCTTGCTGTGGTTTTTGGTGTACACTCTGTTTCCTCGGTACACTCTGTTTACTGAACTCTGCCTCATTGTGTCTACTATCCTGGATCCACTGCAACGGATCCGTCCCAAGCCGCGTCTCTTTCGCCATAGGTTCACCCTCGCTCAATGATCTCCTGGCACAGCTGCCGATAGTCCTCTGCACCGTGACTGTGCGGTCGATAGGTAAAGATGTCCTGACCAAAGCTGGGGGCCTCTGCAAGCGCAATATTGTCCCGGATTAAGGTCGGGAAGAGGATGGCCCCGAAGTAGCCCTGGATTTTTTCGACGACCTCTTTACTGAGCTTTTTCCGGTGATCGTACCGCGTCCCAATAATCCCCGTAACTGTCAGCGTAGGGTTGAGGCGCTTCTTGACAATGTCGACGGTCTGCAGCAACTTGCTCAGGCCCTGGAGTGCGAGGAACTCTGTTTGTAAAGGAATATACACTTCGGTTGCCGTTGTCAGGGCATTCAGCGTCAAGAGGCCCAAGCTGGGGGGACAATCCAGGAGCATATAGTCGAACTCCTGGAGGGTACTCATCGCTTCTCGTAATAAAAATTCCCGCCCCGGCACGGCCGCCAACTCGATTTCTGCCCCGGAGAGGTCGAGCGAGGCCGGGAGGATGGTGACGCCATACTTCTGGAGCATTACTTTCTCAAGAGTTGTCTGCCCCCTCAGGACCTCATAAATCGTCGCCCCCAACTCGTGTGCGGGGATGCCCAGGCTATACGTCAAGTGGGCTTGGGGATCGAGATCCGCTAGCAGGACCGTGCGTCCGAACTGGGTCAAGCCTGTCCCAATGTTAATCGTTGAGGTGGTCTTGCCGACCCCACCCTTCTGGTTTACCAACGCAATGATACGCACGTACAGCATTCCCTTATTGGAAACTCTGTAGACCCACGTTCAAGGGCTGTCTACAACGTGTTGATATTTCAGGGAGAATTTTAGGGTCAGAGCAAATATCTCCAAAAATTGTCAGGAAAAATCAAAGGGTTGTGAATCTACCCCTTGAACGTGGGTGTAGACTCTGTAAACATAGTAATACAAGTATACAACTTGTGTTTTTTCTTGACGCACTTTTTTTGCAGGACTCGATTGATAGGAGGCGAAAATACGTTGCATATCTGGCATGTGGCCAGATGATACTGAAGAGTAGCTCGTGTAAATCTTGTAAACATTGTACACTGAGTACACTGTACATCGTACAGTCAAAATATTCAAACTTGCCTTCTTACCGGCGATTACGCGTCCAACCGGCGTCCTCACTTCGGCTTGTCTGTCGCCCCACGATCGCCGATACTCATTGGTAATCTGAACGGTGAAAACTGCGGGGGAACTGCAATGGACTGGAAACATCTGCTGGCGTATATCACCGGGACCGTCGATCAGGAATTGCCACATTCCACCGAATTACGTGGTGAAGCGTGTCACCACTCAGCGAAAGCCTCCGGAAGTGAGGATCTGCAGGTTGAGGAACCAGTCGCGTGTGGGGACTGTACCTCCTTCAACTTCCACGCCACACTGGCCCGCATGCTGA
>JBMDXC010000363.1:0-1872 GCA_048594805.1 Candidatus Entotheonellaceae bacterium
GAGCGGCGTGAAGATATGCGGCAGATGCTCATCCGCCTTGATGGGAAGGTTTTCACCACGGCATCACTCGACCAACTTGTCATTCACACCCGCCTCAAAGAGTTTGTGACAACTGCTCAACATGAACAGGACAACCCAAAGGGACCATGAGCAGCTGTGTGGCGGTGACTGATATGAGAGTTACATGGTTTTCTTTAAGCTTGGCAATACACCCGTTCACCATACGGGGCGCCCGGCTGCGGATGAGCATACCCGAGGCCTGTATGTTCTTGATTGGCACGGCAGGTGCAATTGATCCTCACTGTCGTGCGAAACAAACCTTGTCCCTCGCTCTCTTATTGCCATCTCTGAAGGGCGCGCAAGAGGTCTGCGAAAGGAGTCTATGCCTCATCGATCATTCCTGACCAATTTTGCCCGTGAGAACCTGCAGACGCTCAATTTGCGTCGCTTCTTTGGGGATTATCGGACCTTTGCTTTCGATCCCGACTATTTTCACCTGGGCATTGGTGAAATTGCTAACATTACGGACGACGCCACCTGGCAGCGCATCCTGCAGGACTTCGATAGCGATCCACGCGTGGTCTCACGGGCCATCATGTATTCCGGGACACGTGGCGAGCACGAGGCCAATCAGGCCATGGCTGAACATGTTGGCAGCCTGCTTGGGCGTCCGAAACTGGACGAGCAGCACGTGGTGCCGTTTGACGGTGGGCACAATGCTATCAATGGCGTTATTCGCGCCTGTGTGGCGCCTCTTGGGTCCCCGCAGGACGAGCGCCAGTACGTCCTCCTGCCCACTCCGTGCTATCCGTATTTTCCGACGATCATTAACGCTCATTGCGGCGTCATCGCCTATACAGCTTACTCTGCTGAGGAGATGGTGCGAGGTATTGAAACCCTGATCAACCCCCAGGTTGGCGTAGTGCTGCTCAATACCCCGCACAATCCCACGGGCTATGCCCTGACGCCTGAGCAGGTGGCACGCCTTAATCGGGCGGTCGAACCTTACGATTGTGTGCTGGCTATGGATACGGTATACGCCCTGAACGCTCTCGACCCGCAAGCCATCCGCACGCTCGGCGGTTTGGACCATGAGCGCACGATTTACATCGATAGCTTTTCGAAAAAATTTGGTCTGCCAGGCTTCCGTCTGGGCTTTGCCATCTGTACAAATGCAGAGTTGATCGAGGCCCTGCGCATGATCAAGGCTGCCGAATCGGTCTCCACCAGCAACGTCAAATTGCTGCTTGCCGCGCATCTGCTGCAGCATCACATGGACCTGGCTGATACTACGGCGGCAACGATTCGCCAGCGCTATACAGCGTTCCGCGCGGCGCTCAGTGGCCTTGAAGAGTACGGTGTCGCGCTGCCTCCAGCGACCGGCAACGCCAACACGTTTTACCTACCCCTGTTCCTCGACCGCTTGCTCGAACATACCGGTCTGCAGGCCGACGAGTTTGGCACGCTCTGCCACGAGCGCTATAAGCTGGAAGTGGTTCCAGGCACCCGTATGTATCCCCCGGCAGGCTTGTCCCAGGGCACGATCATGCTGGCCGATGAAACGGTTCGCATTAGTACGCCAGGGCCAGTGGTCTACGCCCCTGACTTCACCGCAACCCAGCGACCATTCGTGCGCGTGTCGTTCGGCATCGAACATCGCATCACCGAGGCGGCAGCACGCTTACGCCAGGCCTGCGGCGAAACCTTCGCCATGTGAAAGACAGGTGTATGCCATGCAACCACAGGAAGGTATGGGCAGCGAGCAGCGACTTCATGGGTTGCCACTGAGCCAGAAGTCATTCCATAGCGGGATGTCAAAGTCGGGGCTCATCCAGACCTTGCACCAGCGTTGAGCCAAGACCCGTTTTTGGG
>JBMDXC010000364.1:0-2061 GCA_048594805.1 Candidatus Entotheonellaceae bacterium
CCGGCTGGCGTCGGCTTCGCAAAATCTTGAATAAAATTCTTGCGCCGCACTTCTGCCGGGTCCAGATTGAGTTCACGGGCAATGGTATCCATCAAGCGCTCGATGGCATACGCTGCTTCCGGCCGTCCGGCGCCGCGGTAAGCATCGGTGGCCACTTTGTTGGTGAACACGGCGATTTGTTCGTACTCAATCGCCTTGGCGTCATACGCTCCAGCCATGAGAATCAGCCCCAGTCCAGGGATTGCCGGGGTGAGGAGCTGCATATAGGCGCCCATGTCGCAATAGGCTCTGCACTTGACGGCGAGGAGGGTACCATCATTTTTCACAGCGGCGTCAAAATATTCCACCAGTCCACGCCCGTGGATGGTCGACGTAAAATGTTCGCGCCGCTTCTCAATCCACTTCACCGGTTTGCCAAGCTGCCGGGCCAGGTATGGCACCACCAGTTCCTCAGGATAGAGCTGGATCTTGGCCCCAAAGCCACCGCCAACGTCAGGCGCAATCACCTGGATCCTGTTCTCCGGCATGCTCAGCGCACCCGCCAGCAATGTGCGGACCAGGTGCGGGATCTGCGTAGATATCCACACAGTCAGCTTGCCACGCCCACGGTCATAGGCAGCCAGCACACCACGCGGCTCCATGTACATAGGCGCCAGGCGCTGCTGCGTGATCTTTAGACTCACGACCTTATCAGCCTGGCGGAACCACTCGTCAGTCACGCCTATGGGTGTATCGGCCGGCTCAGGCGCCGGGCCGAAGACGCGAAACATGATGTTATCATCGAACTCATCATGCACTCTGGGCGCACCGGGCCGGGCTGCTTGCTCCGGGTCGACCACGGCCGGCAGCACCTCCACATCCATAGTGATGAGATTGACCGCATCCTCGGCAACATACGGATCATTGGCGACCACCACCGCCACCGGCTGACCCACAAACCCGACTTTGCCCACCGCCAGGGCGTGGTTCACCGGCACCTTCATGCCTGGTCCAGCCGCACCACACGGGACCGTCCCCACCTTGCCGAGCAGGTCGGCGCCGGTCAGCACCGTCACGACGCCCGGGAGGCTTTTCGCCGCTTCGACATCAAGGCTCTTGATGCGGGCATGCGCATATGGACTGCGAAAGAAGGCGGCATGCAGCGTGCCCACCGTGGGGACATCATCGACGTATCTCCCCAGCCCCTGAATGAGTGCCGGGTCTTCGCGACGTTTGATGCGATCGCCTACCAGTTTTGGAAGCACGGTGGCCATAGCCCACTCTCCTCTGACGTCGCCCTATGCCTGCTCGCCGGCACAGGTGCAGATTTGATATCTGAAACGTCACACGGCATTAACACTGTGTGATCGAGAGTATAGCCGCTACTATACACTAGCAGGGCACACAAGGCTATTGGTTTTCCATACTGCTAATGCTGTGCATGTGGAAGAGCCCGCACTGCACATGCCAGGGCAAGCAATCCTCTGCCATATCAGGCTTAAGTAGCTGCATCATCGCCATTCAGAGAGGTCATAGTGCCTTAAGCTTTGTGTCGACCTCAGCCTTGGTCGCTGCCGTAACCTCTCCGAGAAAGCGACGGACACTTGTCGTGTGAATGGTCGCCAGTTTGTGGAGGCGCAAGACGGAAATTGTTTTCAAATTCGTTGCTTGACCTTCAGGCGTCTGTGAGTCAAGAACGATATCAGAAGGCAACAGTGCTGGTGGTATAACCAAAGAGATGTACGCTGCGAGAATCTCAGTGGTAGAGCCAATAGGGTCAGTGAGTAGGAGCCCTGGGCGTAGCTTCATTCCCGGTATGTCACCAAAGGGGAAACTGGCCAGATAAATCTCACCGCGCTGCATCGAGAGGCTTGCCATCCTCTTCGGTCAGGATGACCGTCCAGCTCACAAGCCCAGTTCCCGCCGTACCTCGTCGAGCGAGTAAACTTCTCCCCGCGCCAGCTCGTTGCGGGCTTCCTGCACAGCCTGACGCTCGTCCTCAGTTTCGGGTTCATTGTCCCAGGGGGCGGTCAGCAATGGCCGGCATACGGGATCCGCCATGTCCCGCAAATACGACAGAAA
>JBMDXC010000365.1:0-4943 GCA_048594805.1 Candidatus Entotheonellaceae bacterium
TTTGAGGCGGTGCTCGGTCGCAGACAGATGATTGCCATCGCGCACCTTCATCTGATAGCCAGGTATCCAACGGGGGGGGCTGACCCGCAACGCCTTGACCACTGGCTCGGCGAGGGCCGCGGAATCGTGCACGAGGGCCGCGGACACCTCCGGTTCGACCCGATCAAGTTTGTTGTACAGGGCAGTGGTCGACACCCCAATTGCCTCTTTATTCGCCGTATAGGCAGCATGGACGGTGGGATGCACCCCGAGCACCACTGCGCTCATCAACTGCACCAGCGAGGACAACATGAGCTCACGCGTATATTGACGCTGAGCGGTGCGGGCAAAAAGGTCATCGATGCGGGGGGCATCCAGGAGCCGCTCTAAGACTGCTCGAGCCATGACACAGATTGGACGCTCCTTGACGAAGGGGGCAAAGCTGGTGTTCAGCAGCATGCTTGTTACCTCCAAGCGAGAGACGGGGGAACTCGCAGATGAGGTAACAATGTAGCCTGATCAGAGCACATGTTGAAAGGGCTGGGCCATAGGGGTTTTCTCCTTGAGCGGAAGGGAAAACAGTGAGGTCACTCTGGTCCTCTCGTACGACTCGAAGCGGGGGAGAGGAAGGGCACTGGATTGTTTGAAAGTCGGTAGCAGCCGCCTCAACCAGGCGTGATGCTGCCCTATGGCCTTCCGGCATGTCCTACTACGTAAGGGCTAGAAATTTTTGAATAGCCTCTAAGCTCGACTTTATCCATTTATCGGAATTTGCGTCACAATTGATCGGCAATGAAACTGTAGGTTCTCTTCACCCGAAAGGATGGCCATGCTCTCCTTGCCGATCGCCTTTAGTAGTGTCATTGGAGTCTTTGCACCGGTCTTTTCGCGCCCTGTGTGGCAGCATGTGAAAGTCCTCATGACTGGCGCTGTCCTTGCTCCGGGTCAGCGGACAGTGACGGCGATTCTCCGGATTATGGGCCGCAGTGCGGCCCCCGACTTTCAGACGTATCATCGCGTCCTGAATCGCGCCGTCTGGTCGCCTCTGTACGCCAGTCGACTGCTGCTCAGGCTCTTCGTGGCCGTGTTCGTCCCCAGAGGTGTCGTTGTTTTCGGCTTGGATGACACTATCGAACGCCGACGCGGCGATCAGATTACCGCCAAAGGCATCTACCGTGATCCCGTGCGGTCTTCGCATGCGCATATGGTGAAAGCCAGTGGCCTGCGCTGGCTCGGGTGTATGGTGCTGACCCCCATCGCATGGGCCCAGCGGGTCTGGGCCTTGCCCTGTCTGACGGTGTTGTGTCCCTCTGAGCGTTTCTATGCCCAGCACGGCCGTCGCCATCAAACCTTGCTGGAACGCGCCTGGCAGATCATCCAACTCGTGCGGCGCTGGTTGCCTGGTCGCGAGGTCGTCTTTGTGGCGGACAGCAGTTTTGCGGCTCTGGAATGGCTCGCCCTGGTGGCGCAATTGCCCGGGGTCAGTGTGATCACGCGCCTGCGGCTCGATGCGGCGCTCTATGATCCCCCGCCGCCGCGTGCACCGGGACAGCGCGGTCGCCCGCGCCTCAAAGGGAAGCGCCGGCCGACCTTGGAGGCAGTCTTGGCGGACGAGAAGACGCAGTGGAGTAAGCTGACGATTGACGATTGGTATGGTGAAGGCCCACGGGAGGTCGAGGTCGCTTCGGATACGGCCATCTGGTATCACTCGGGCAAGCCGCCTGTCGCCATCCGTTGGGTCCTGATTCGCGACCCGCACGAGCGCTGCAAACCGCAAGCCTTGTTGTCGACCCATCTGGAGCATACCCCCGCCCAGATGCTGTCCTGGTTTGTCCGTCGCTGGACCATGGAAGTGACGTGGGAAGAAGCGCGGGCGCATCTGGGGATGGAAACGCAACGCCAGTGGAATGATCGAGCCATTGCCCGTGCTACACCGGCGCTGGTGAGCCTCTACTCAATCATTACGCTGACCGCCCATCTGCTGATCGAAAAAGGAGCGACATGTGTGCGCAGCACCGCATGGTATAGCAAAACTCGTCCCACGTTTTCGGATGCGATTGCCTTGGTACGGCGGCAGTTGTGGGAGCATATCCATTTTTCAACATCCCAACAGGAGACCGACATGATGCAAATTCCACGCACATTGCTGGAGCGCTTCACTGAAGCGCTTTGCTATGCGGCGTAATTGGATAAAGTCGAGCTAAGGTATTGTATCGCAATGTCGTTCTGAAATTATGTAAACCGCAAGCGATCTCCATCACCTGATCGGCAAAGTAGAGTTTGGTATTGCGAAAGACATCTTTGACCATGCGACATCGTTTCACACCTGCAATAATATGTTCCATCAGCATACGGATACTTGATATGATCGTGTTCTCTGCTTTCTCTTCTGGGGTCAGCTCTTTCCCTTTGGGTTTTTTCTTCGGTTGATCAATGTGGACCTCCGCTGGGTGGTATCCTTGAAACCCCGTGTCTTGGAACAGACCAATCTCGGAGGGAAACACCAGCTCTTCTGCATCACCAATACGCTTGTCATGGATCCGTCCGGGAGAGGTCTCACTGAGATCGCGCACCAGGTGCTCTTCCACATCACCAATGAGCGTGTTTTTCACCGTCTGCCTTTTTTTTTACCACTCTACTGCTCCTTTTGCTCGATGGGATCTGTAGGACGCTGTGTAGGTCTTTCCGTGCCATCAATCATAAAATCTACTGCCACACACAGGGCGAGGACGTGTTCCAGGTTTTGCGGATCTCGCTCGGGTAAACATTGTGCCTCTCCCAGAGCACTCTCTAAGAGCGGCGTCAGTGTATCAATCCATGCATTCGCACGTCCTTGACTCATCCCAAAGAGGCGCGCGATGACTGCTTGCAGCGGATAGACTTTGCAATAGAAGAGCATAAACAACAATTGATCTTCTATCGCCACCAGATGGGGTTTGCGCCCGCCTCCATATCGTCGCTTGCGCGCCTTCTTGTGGATATAACGCCGGTTGATATAGTCCTGCCACGCCTTTTCAAAGGGAATGAGCAGCATCTCAAACTCTGCGGGGTCTCAACTGGTGAAGGCACGCAGCACCCGAGGGTTCGATTTGAGATCGTGATAGGAGAGCATCGATATCGCTTCTTCTCAAGAGTCCTTGATTTTGATAGTGTTGTGTGCCCCCTATGATATCATTATTACGGATAATGTCTTATGCTCCAGCATGGATAGGCTCCGTGACATGTTTAAGGTTATGCCCCGTTACGGTCCAACCCCACTCGTGCTCCGGATTATACGTCGCTGTACCCTCCGCATCTACTGGACGAGCTTCCTGATCCACCTGGCCAGGGACAGTCTCGTTCCTCAGGCCCTTTTCCCTTTCGCACCTGGTTGTACGCTTCCATGACGGTCGGCGAAGGTGTTGCAGATCTGTAGATTTCGTGTCAGACGGCCCCCCCAAACTCATCTTAGGTGATTTCCGGAAAAAGTAATACCACTATATAATGACACCCGAGCTGATCACTCAATCTAGCGACCAATCGAGTTGGGGAGCACGACGTTCTATGAGTCCATGGCATCCATTGTCGCACCCTGCGCTCCCGCCCAGTCAGATTCAAGACCTGCGCCTAGCGGCATCGAAGATGACGGGCGCCGCTAGGCGTGCTTTTCAGGCGGAGATGACGTTGACATACTGTCGCGGCAGCGCCCGGCTCGCCGCGACGATATTGGGTTGGAGCCGTGAGGCCGTCGAGGTGGGGTTGGCGGAACACCGCACGGGCCTTCTCTGTTTGGGGGCACAGTCGGCCTTTAGCGGCCGCAAACGCTGGGAGGAGCATGAGCCGGAGGCGGCCGAGGCCCTGCAACGGCTGGCCGAAGCACACGCACAGCAAGACCCGACGTTTCGCACGACGCTCGCGTATACGCGCCTCACGTCCAAGGCCGCTTTGGAAGCGCTGCGGGCGCAAGGGGTCACCGAGGACCACCTGCCCTCCCCCAGCACCATGGCGGAGGTATTGAACCGGATGGGCTATCGCTTGCGCAAAGTACTCAAAGCCAAGCCACAGAAAAAGATCACGGAAACCGATGCGATCTTTGCCAATAGAAAAAAAAGACCCCCCAGGAGAAGACGCGAAGCAGGTCAAACGCTTGAGCATGGACTGTAAAGCCACGGTCAATATTGGCGCGTTCTCGCGCGGAGGGTACACCCGCGGGGATCACAAAGCCAGTGATCATGACCTGGGGTGCAAGGAAAAATATATTCCGTGTGGGATCGTTGACGAAGACACCGCGCAGCTGTATGTGACCTTCGGCAGTTCCTCCAAGACGAGCGCTTGCATCGTCGATACGCTGGCGGCGTGGTGGCAGGGACTCAGCACCACGGAGCAAGGCGCGATCGATCGGGTGCAGATCAAAATGGACAATGGCTCGGAAAGCAGCGGTGTGCGGACGCAAGTTCTCCAGCGCATGGGGCAGTGGGTCGACACCATCGGCAAGCCGATCCAACTGCTGTATTCCCCGCCCTATCACAGCAAGTACAATCCGATTGAGCGCTGTTGGGGGATGATGGAATTGCATTGGAATGGTGCCCAGCTCATCGATGCTGAGACGATGCTGGAGTGGGCCAAGCGGATGACGTGGCAAGGGGTGCATCCGGTTGTCGAGCTCAGCCGCAAAGTGTATGACAAAGGCGTGTCGCTGAGCAAGGCGGCGATGCGGGCAGTGGAAGCACGTTTGGAACGCAATCCGCTTTTGCCCAAATGGGACATTTTAATTCACCCGGTCAGAGCAGATTGAGTTGGGATATTCATTTTGAGAAATCACCTTAGTTGATAAAGAGCCCGAGATCCACGTCGTGCATGCGTTGCGTCTTGGAACAGTAGACCGTCCGGCGTACTAACCGCCTGATCCGCGTGTGCCAGGTGATGTACTTGCTCTTGATTTTCTGCGTATTGCCTCCCTTCCTGTGTACTGCTCTGCCTCCAGA
>JBMDXC010000366.1:0-1857 GCA_048594805.1 Candidatus Entotheonellaceae bacterium
TGCTTGCTTCGTTCACGGTGAGCCACGGCGCTCTCCTGGGATTTCGACAGGCCGTGCCTGGATATAAGTTCACGTTTCCGGCTGATCATGCCTCCCATCCGGATTATCGCACCGAATGGTGGTATTACACCGGGCATCTCCGGACGCCAACTGGCAAGCGCTACGGCTATCAACTCACGTTTTTCCGCCACCGTGTGGACAGCAACGGACCAGCCCTCAACCCGTCGAAATGGTTTGCAGATAATGTCTACATGGCGCACATGGCGATTACGGACGAAACTGCCAAACGCTTTGTGTACGGGGAAAAATTGAACCGGGCGGCGCTCGGGCTGGCTGGTGCCGCGGAGCAACGCTATCACGTGTGGAATGAGGATTGGCTGGCCGAACGGCTCGGTACAGTGCAGCACCTGGTCGGAGAGATTCCCGGGTATAAACTCAACCTGATCGTCACCCCGTTAAAACCGCCCGTGCTCCATGGGCCGGCGCAGGACGGACTATGTCAGAAGGGGGAAGGGAAAGGGCATGCTTCATACTATTATTCCTGGACGCGTCTGAAGACGGAGGGGGTACTCCACACCAGCGATGGGGTTGTTGAAGTCGAGGGCCTCAGTTGGATGGATCACGAGTTCGGCAGCTCTCAGCTCACCGAGTCACAGGTGGGCTGGGACTGGTTTAGCGTGCAATTGGCCAATAACTACGAGATCATGCTGTATCACATTCGTCACAAAGATGGCAGCGTCGACCCGCATTCCAGCGGCACCCTGATACGCCCTGATGGCACCAGCGTGCATCTGCACCGCGATGACGTCCAGGTGCAGAGCCACACGCAATGGAAAAGCCCGAGGAGCGGGGCGGTCTATCCACAGCGCTGGACGCTCCGCATTCCCAATGTGGACCTCACTCTGCATCTGGAGCCAGTGCTCGCTGAGCAAGAACTCGTCACGGACAACAGCACCCGCGTGACGTATTGGGAAGGCAGCGTTACCGCCAGCGGTAGCATGCAGGGGCAGGTCATTGATGGAGCCGGCTATGTGGAATTAACGGGCTACATGCAGCGCGTCAATCTCTAAGCGGTACAAGGGCTATTCACGGTGTAGTCTGGCGCTGTGCCAGGACCTGTCGGATCGTACATCCCAGATCATGCGCCACCAGCGGTTTGAGGAGGAACGCATCGATACCCAGGGCTGCGGCTTTGTCCTTGGTCATTGCATAGCTAAAGCCCGTGCAGAGCACGATCGGTAGGTCTGGTCGGATGTCCCGTAAGGCTCTGACGAGGGCTTCACCTGTCATGGTCGGCATCGTTTGATCCGTGATGACCAGATCAAACTGCTGCGGTGCCGCTCGGAAGGCGGCGAGAGCCTCCATACTGCTGGTATGGCCCGTCACGGTATACCCGAGGCGCGTCAGGAGTTCTTGCCCTAGATGCACCAGCATTGCTTCATCGTCGACAAACAGAATGTGCTCATGCCCTCGTGGGATGGACTCTGCAACAGAGGAAGGATGGGTTGTAGGACCAGCGCTGCACGGCAGATAGATGGCAAAGGTCGTACTCTTGCCCGGGACACTCACCACACTCATGGCACCCCCATGACTCGCCACGATCCCGTGTGCTACAGACAGGCCCATACCTGTCCCTTCTCCGACGTCTTTAGTAGTGAAAAAGGGCTCATAAATGCGTTCCAAAATCTCAGGCGACATACCGTGGCCATTATCGCAGACCGTCAACCGCACATGCGGTCCTGGCTTGAGTTCAGGATGCGTAGTCGCGAAAACTGCGTCCACCTCGACCGCCGCCAGACGCACTTCGAGCATGCCACCAGTGGCGCGCATGGCGTGTTCAGCGTTCGTGCAGAGGTT
>JBMDXC010000367.1:0-20398 GCA_048594805.1 Candidatus Entotheonellaceae bacterium
TGCGTATTCCACGGATTTCTGCCACCCAGTCCAGAGGAATGTTGCCACGCAATCCATGGGAATGTGGTTCATGGCCGCTTGTGATGATAGTTAGACGAGTAATATCGTATGCAGTGCATGCACTCCACACTGGCGAGTGCACGCACTCTCCTCACATGTCACCTCCCGCGCGTGCACAACGCCAGCCCGGACGGCCCTCTCCCGGTCTGGCATCGCCCGCCCATCGTTCCCAGCCACGCCTCTGCCCACGCGCGTGGCTATGCGGCCGCGGCGTGGGCCTGTGAGGGCGTACGGGAGGTGACAGCCTGGGCCTGCTCCCTGCGTGGGGCCCGCAGGAAGCGACGGCTGAGGAGATCGAGACGCGCGCGCCCGAACAGGTGACGCTTCACCATCTTGAGGCGATGAATGTTTCCCTCGACCGGGCTGGTACTCCAGGGCAAGGGGACACCAGCGTGGATTGCTTCATAGGCGTCGCGAAGCCCGCGCGCAAAGCGTTGCAGGGCCTCCAGGGTACTCGTGGTCGCGCGCTGTCACCACGGCGCGCGGTGCTCTGGTTGGTGCGCGCGCACGCGTTGCGCACAGTCCTGGGCGAGGGCAATCGCCTCGGCGACCTCGGCCGACGGCGCGTGGAGCTGGGTGAGCTGCTGGGCCTCAGCTTCCGTGCGTTTCGCCTCACGCCGCCGCCCCAGCCAGGTCGCGCGGCGCGGGGGCAAGGGCTGAGACACCGGCTCCGCCACGCTGGGTAAAGCCTGCCGCGGGCGGCGGTGTCCAGGAGCGAGGCCCTGCGCCTGCCGTAAGCGGCGCGCATAGGCGGCCACGCGCGCCGAGCTGCCCGTATAGCCCCGGGGTTGGAGCTCGCGCCACCGCTGCCTCGCCGTATGGCAGCCAGCATTCCAGCATGCGAGCACGTACGGTTTATAGGGGTTGAGCACACTCTCGCCGAGGTCGCTACGGCGTGTGCGCCCCGCCCAGGTGGCGCTCTGGAGATCGCGCTGCACCGTGCGCAGCCCCAGCCCGACCTGCTGCGCAATGGCCGGGGCGGTCCAGCCCTGCTGATGCAGGGCCTGGCGCTGGGCGGCGCGCTGTTGCGCCGGCAGGGCAATGTCATGAGGAGGCACGAGGACGGCCAGCGGCCCAGCGGCCAGCGGCACGGGCTGCGGGCGCAGCGTGGCAGGGACGGCGTCGAGCGTCTTCTCAGGCATGGTGAACACGTGGTCGAGCACGGCCTTGAGATGCTGCCATAAATGAAAGCGGTCCGCCACCTGGGTGGCTGCTGGGGCCTCGTGGCGGGCCCCCTCCGCATAGGCAGGAGACCGATCCCGTGCGATCCCCTCCACGCCGGGGGGCTCCCGGAGCCACTGCGCCCTCGGTGCGGCGGTGCGCTCCGGGAGCAAGGCCACGGGCTGCCGGCGTTCCAGGGCCACCAGGATCGTGCCCTAGGTGTGCCGTTTCCGTAGGGCGCAGGCATTCACCCCCAGCACCCGGGGCGTGGGGAACGACGGGGCCGGCTGCTGGCGGAGTACGCGCAGCAGGGGGTTGCGGCTCACCACCACGTCCCACGCGTGGCCGAGCGGCCCCCCAGCCGTCCCCCCCAGCGCCCTGCCGAGGGCGAGCAGGCGCTGGGCGAGCCGCAGCGTGCGCCGCACCCAGGGGGCGGCCACGGTGGGCAGGCGTGCGGTGAAGATGCGGCGGCAGGCGCGATTGCGGCAACACCATTTGCGCACGCGCAGCTGGAGGCGCCCCCGATACTGCGCCCAGGACAGCTCAGTGCGGGGGCGCCCATCGTCACTATGGATGCGCCGCGCTGGGGTGGCGCACAGCGGACAGGGCACGCGGGTCTGGGTCGAGCGGACGTGCAGGGTGATCTGCGCGGCGGCCTCATCGCCCGCACACGCCTCGAGGCGCAGTGCGGTGGCATCAGGTAACAAGCGAGTCAGGATGGTGATGGCCGGTGTCGAGATGCAAGCGGGTTCCTCCTGCCATCGATGCTGGCTGTGAGGCCACGGAGCGTCCGTGTGCCCACAGCCGCACGTTGGTCACCTATGGGCATGGAGATGTATAAAGTATAACTGCGCCGGATGCCAAGCTATTCCAGAGTGGTATAGCACCAAAATAGAGCCTGAATCTACTGAATTTGTAAAGTGACACAAAATCGCTGAGACAAGGGAAGTACATCAGTATCTGATAATCCGGATTATAGAGTACTGAATCTCCACACAATGTGCTGTGAGGAGGTTTTCAGTTCATGACGATGTCTTTGGCTCTTCGATGGGAGAAAAGCGTATTATCTGGGTTGTGCGCTCTCGTGTGCACCTTGATCACAGTGCTTACAATCCAAGGTATACCCGAGACGGCTGCAGCGTCCCTCCGCTGAAACGACCCAGGGTCGATTGAGCCAGGGTGGAGCGTGGCGGACATGCTGCTGGTGCCCACATTCCAAGTCCGCTACCCAATCCTGAGCTTCATCCTGATGAAAACCGATGATCTTGCGTTGCATGGTAGTCTCGTGTACTCCTGATCTGACAGATGGACAAACACATGTGCACAAAACCCTGGTGCGTGTCAGGCACATGCACACCTGTCAGGGCAAAGCTGGTCGGGTCAAGATAATGGAAGCGCAAGTCAATCCCTTTTTGAGCACAGACGGCCACAGCCAGCGCGCTCAACAACAGGTCACAGCCCTAGCCGTAAGCCTCATCGAGCCTCCAGCCGAGCTTAAAGCGGTTCAATATCTCCGCCCGGACACCCGTACAAAACAATAGGTCGAGAGGATTATGGGCAAAGAACTGTGGTGTCAAGGACAAAGGCCGATTGGCAAAGCCTAAGCCATTGAGGATCATTCCAGCCACGGCTTCACCCGGTGTGATCTCCTCTTTCTCATCGGGCACGAGGCGTGCGTCAACCGTAGCAATGAGGCCTAGATCTTTGCTGACTTCCGCAATCACCTCCAAAGGGTCTAAGCGTTCGACTCAGACTGATGCCCTCTATGTACCTCCCCTGCATTACATGAGGTCGTCTCGCAGGGTATGCAGCGGAGGATAAATGGTTTTTTCTCTTTGTACACTTGCTTAATGTCGGGACTATACCAAATTTCTTCTGGATAGGCTTGCTCAAGCCGGTTAGAAGGAATACTTGCCCAATTTTTTTGCGGGGCAAACTTACCTCTCCCTAGGGTACCCAAAAAACTGCCCTGAATACCACCGCTTACCCTAGAGCAGTAGTGTTCCAGTGAAACGGAGCATGCTCTATCTCATCGGCGGGGTGAAGGGCAGACCCTCTGCAGATATCTCGCTCTTGGCATGGTTAATGAGAAATACACAGGCATTTCAAGACGGAAAAGGAAGGAGGGTACCCTCGAGGGTTTGCTAAATTTCAGCTAAACGATCCATGAAATACATTCCATGAGGTTCTGAGATGGATGGTACTGATAATTCTAGATGATGGGAGGGGACAGCCACAATCCCTCGAGATTACAGTAGCGGAAGCGTATGGGAGTCGAACCCACCATCGAGGGGATTAGCCCCGATCACTGGATTTGAAGTCCAGGCGGCACACCAGCACCGATACGCTTCCATAGAGGAAAATCAAGGGCTTATAGCGTGGTATTTTCTCCGTGACCAGGAATGTGACTGGATTGTGCCCGAAATACTTTGGCCATGCCTGCCCGGATGCCCTGCTCGTTCACAATGCGGTAGCGGTTATACACCGCGTCGGTTTTATGCCCCGTGATCTGCTTGGCCGTCTGGCGTGGCACCCCTGCCCCATCCATATTCCTGACCGCCGTTCTCCGTGTATCGTGACAAAGTTTGTTGGGCAGACCGGCCTTCTCCCGTGCCGTGCGCCAGGCACGGTTGTAATGCTTGATCCACTGGCCGTCCCGATGGAAGACATAGGGACACGATTCTACACGCTCCTCTGCTCTCCTGGCAATAATATTCGCAATCTCGCCAATGACGATGATGATCCTGCCTTCTTTGTTCTTGGCGATCTCCGGCCGGAGACGAATCACATCCCCCTGCATGTCGCGCCATTCCAGGGTGAGGATCTCACTCTTACGCCAGCCGGAGTGATAGGCGAACCGCAGCACGTCTTTGAGGTAGGCAGGAAGGAACCCGACAATGGCTTCCATTGCGTGTGGCTCAAAGAACCCCTGTCGGGCATTCTCTTTGAGGAAGGCACCCAGGGAGCGCGTGAGCCAGGGCATCAAGATACTTGTCTGTAGGGCCACCGAGAGCCGGCTATCGGGGTCGATCCGTACACCGTGGCTCCTGTGCGATAGGCCTGCACGATCCGGTATATGCTGGAGCGCGAGCACAACAGAAAGACCGCAATGTCTGTAGGGTTTTGGCCCGCAGCGCACAGCAGAAGGATATGGAACGCCAGCAGAGAACCATACCGTGTGCGGCGCCGTATGGCTCTCTGCTGGGCTTGCTCTTCCAGGGGTATCTCCAAGAAGGTTGTTGACGGCACAGTGGGGGCTCCTTGATATGTGGATGTCGGTGCAACTCCAACATATGACGGGAGTGGCTCACTGTGCTAATGTCGTGTGGCCTGATTTAGGTTCCAGCCGCTTCCAATGTTGTTCTTGCAGTAAACTCTTTAATGCGTCCTCAGCTGTGGTCGACTGACAACAGCGACAAACGCGTCGTTATCAGCCATATCGTACACTCCAATGCCGGGGGAGTGCGCTCCAGGATGTCAGTCGCAACCAGCCCATCGGCTATCGCGTGGTGGAAAGATTGCTGTACTGACAAGCCCACCACCAGTTGATACTAGCAAGCGCTGTTGCCCAAACGCATGGGCATTGCTGCATTTGCCAAGCGCACAGGCCACAATTATGCCACGATTGTGGTCAATCTGCCCACGCTATCAAGTCTTTGACGTGCTCCACAACCGGACCAAGGCCACGATGACAGACTTGCTGGCAGCTCGCTCAGCACGACGTTGTCTGAAGGTCGCCACGATTGATAGGCGTCGCGAGTTCCGGGTATTGAACTTTTTCCGTGACCGGGTGAGCAAGGGCTCACTGAGGGCATCAACACCGAGATCAAGCTGCTCAAGCGTATGGCTTATGGGCTGTCCAACTTTGCCCACCTGCGAGCCCGTATGTGGATGGTATCCGCCCCCGAAATGACTTCCCCCATATGCGCAAACTTTGTCAATGAGCCAATGAAAGGCCCAAAACCACATCAGCATTTGGATGAAACGGGATCGTTCAATGTCACTACAGCGGCCGAGGAGAAGCATGCCGAGAACCTGCTCGGCATCAAAGACGTACCCGAGCTGGTCAAGGCGTATGAGGCGCATAGCCGTAGGCATGCCGGTCATGCGCACCCTGATCAGCGGCAGGCGGCTCTTGGATCGTCAGGCGCCGCGTCGGTAACCCTCAGTGGGCATGAAGAGGTGCACGGGAAGAAGAAGAGCAAGAGGTATTGCCTGTCCAACTGTTCCGGCTACACGGGCATGCATCCTGCGTCGGTCGTCATGTTTGCTCATGAAGCCGCGGCAGAGCAGGCGGGGTATCGCAAGGCGAAAAACTGTGCATGAGGGATCTCAATATCAACATACTCCGATAGAGAAGCATATTTTTGCGCCATCATCCTGCACGGCTGATGTGCCACTCCCCGCCCTGCTCTCCGGATGCGGGGTGCCATAGTCCTCTCCCAATTATACGCACCCTTTCTCATCTCGCTCCCCCATCTCGCACACTCATTAAGGTTCTTTACATACAAATATTATGTTAAATAATAAATGGAATCTTGTTTTATTGAATACTATGACCTATCTTTACACGTTGAGACGTGTAGCCATAATCCCTAGAGAAGGAACGCCGTCCATGGAGCCAGCTCTCCCACGCCCGCCATCGCTTGACAGGCGCCGGCTGCCTGACAGACGTGCGCGCCCCATGACGCTCTGGAGTGCGCTGCGCTGGCAGGGCCGCTGCCATGGCTGTCGGCGAGCTTGGGAGGGACGCCATGTCTACGTTGATTGTCTCGCGCGCCGGACTGTGGCGCTCGCGCTTCTGGTCGTCAGGGGCTCTGTCCTGGAGGCTGTCTTGACCCTGCTGCACCTGCAAGACGGTGGGAGTGAGGCGAATCCCCTGATGCACCTGGCCCTGGCGCACGCTCCCACCGTCTTTGTCGCCCTCAGCTCAGCCTCACCGGCGTGGCGGTGTGGTGGCTGGCAGCCCATCAGCACTTTCCCTTGGCCAGTGGCAGCCTGCATGGGCTGACCCTTGGCTATGGGGTCGTGCTGGTCTATCATCTCATCCTGTCCTTGCGACTCATGGAGAAGGAACACCGATGCCGTACCACACGCGCTACACTCCCGCAGACCAGCACGCATACAGGCCGTGGCACCCTCGGACCTGCGGCCGCCGGACGGTCTCTTTGCGGGTGGACTATGCCACCGCCGATGGGCGGGGGTGGCTGGGGCTCATCCGCGACCTCTCCCTGCAGGGGATGTATATTGATAACGCCTCCTGCCAGGTCACACCCACGGTGGCGCCCGGGGATCACCTCACCGTGACCTTCGTGTTGCCGTCAGGGCGGCCATGCAAGCTGCGTGTCCTCGTCATCCATGGCGGTGGTCGCGGGTGTGGCGTGCAGTTTTGTGAGGGGCACCCGCAATCGTTCGCGCATCTTGCGAGCTATTGGTCCTCGCCGGAGAAAAAGGGAACCCTGTGAGACAGGGGCGCCCATGCGCTTGGCCGCTCGCAGGCACCCCAGAGCACGGATCGTCCCCAGGGACGCGCCCCAAGGTCATGTCTGGACGCCCCTGCCTCGAGAGCCCCCATGCACATCAAGCTAAGCATATCCAGGAAGCTCCTATGGCATTATAGGGTTGCGACGCACACCATAATGCCTGCAAGCCAGGAGCTTCCCTATGACGCCCGTTCCACAGGTGGTCCGTGCTATGCGTGAGATTTTGACCACAACAGCGGCAGAAGCCGAACGGACGACGTGTTTTGTCCAGCGTGCCTCACCGCCCAGGGGTGCCACGTTCCGCCGGACCTTGGTGTGTGGGTTGCTCGGGACTCCCCAGGCGCCCCTGGAAGCACTCCCCCAAACAGCCGCCGCTTTGGGCGTCGAGATGAGCCCGCAAGCGCTGGATCAACGCTTTAGGGCATCGGCCGCGGCCTGCCTACACCAGGTGCTCTTGAGCGCCATCGCGCGGGGGATCACCGCGGAGCCTGTCGCCATTCCCCTGCTGCCGCGGTTTCCAGCGTTCTAGGAGCCCGTCGACCTTGCGGTCGCGCTGGGTGAGCGCCAGCGCCTGGCCTCGCGTTTCTTGGCCGTGCGCGTCCCACAGGCTGCCGTCGATACCCGCTGTCGGCGGCCCGCGACAAAAGCCGCCAGGGCAGTGCCACCCGGCTGGCGCCGGCCGCCTGGACTACCTTCGTGACCCATGTGCCTGTCGAGCGTTTGACAGTGCAGGAGGTGGGGGTTGGGTGAGGGCAATGCGTCGAAACCTACGGTGACGGGGAACTGTCTCTGCCCATGTTAGAAGCGTTGCAGTTGGGACAGCGAGCAGAGAAAAACTTCCACAGGTATGCTGCTCCTTCCTTGCACCACAAGTGGTCCACCCCAAGCCTAAGTCATGGGAACCTGACCAGGCCACGTATAAGGCTAGCCAGAATACGCCGCATCGTGTAATCTTGTGCCGTTAGCAACTTTTTTTTGGGACACCGGTGGGACACTGACGCGTGAAAACATGCTCCAAAATAGGTCGCTGCCCATGGAAGAGCACGTCGTCGCCAAGCCACACTCATCTGAAACACACCCAATGGCCTTCGCTGACCGTCCTTCCTATAAATGGGCGGTAACCTGGACCATCATGGTGGGGTCCTTCCTGTTTGCGCTCGATACGACCATTGTCAACATCGCCATCCCGAAGATCATGACCAGCATCAGCGCCGATCTCAATCAGATCCAATGGGTGCTCATTATCTATATGATCGGCATGGCGGTGGTCATGCCTACCACTGGCTGGCTGAGCGACATCTTCGGCCATAAGTGGCTCTATGCCGGGAGTCTGGCGGTATTCACGATCAGCTCAGCCCTGTGTGGCATGGCGTGGAGTCCCTATTCCCTGATCTTCTTTCGCTTACTGCAGGGATTCGGGGCGGGAGCTATCGCTCCCACTGCGATGGCGGTCATTTACCGCGTATTTCCCCCGCAGCAGCGTGGCATGGCGATGGGTATCTATTCGCTGGGATGGACGTTCGGCCCTATTCTCGGTCCGACGCTGGGAGGGTATCTGACGGATACGCTCAGTTGGCGGGCCATTTTCTATATCAACCTGCCCTTGGGGATCGTCGGCGTGACGCTGGCAGCGACGATCATGGGTGCTGACCTCAACGATCGGCGGTGGCGCCGACTCGACCTCCTTGGCCTGGTGACCATGGCGACGGGCGTCGTTACTCTGCTGGTGGCCCTCAGCCAGGGGAATCGCGAGGGGTGGAATTCGCAATACATTACGTGGCTCTTCATCATTGCCGGGGCCTCACTGGTGCTGTTTGTGCTTATCGAACTCTGGGTACGCGATCCGTTGGTCGATCTCCGGCTGTATCGGAAAGCAAACTACTGCACGGCTACCTTTGTGGGGGTGTTATTAGGGTTTGCCATGTTCGGCTCGAGCTTGCTCCTGCCGCTATTTCTAGAAGATTTCCTCGAATATACAGCCCTGCAGGCAGCCTTCCTCATGCTGCCAGGGGTAGTGCTGACGGGTGGATTTTCTCCGCTGGCCGGGAAATTGTGCGACCGGTTCAATCCCCGCCTCTTCCTGGTGCTCGGCTTCCTCACGGCAGCGGCGTCCACCTACTGGTTTGCCTGGATGGATATGCATACAGAGGAGCGGGCGCTTGTCTGGGCGCTGATCGTGCGTGGCGGCCTTGGATTGGTCTTCCCGCCCTTAATTATACTGGGGTTGCGCACCCTGGCGCATGAGGAGATCAGCGCCGCTTCGGGTTTACTGAATATCACGCGACAAATTGCCGGCATGGGCGGCATTGCGGTGGCCGGGGTGCTCCTCGAACGCTGGCACTATGTGCACCACCTCATAGGAGCCGAGCATCTCGCCGCATCAACGGTGGCAGTGGAGCAGGTCCAGAGGGCGTTAGGGTGGATACTGCAAGGTAGAGGAGACATGGAAGACCTTTTGCATGTCAAAGTACAGGCGGTGCTGAGCCACTATCTGTCTCAGGAATCCCTCGCCATCGCCTTTCAGGATTGCCATGTTGTGTTTGCAATTGTCTTTGTCACTGCCGCGCTGGCCAGCGTGTGCATCCCGGGTGGCGAGGAGAAGCAGTAACAGCGCAAGGAGGGGTTGACATCTGGGGGGTACGAACGTACATTTAATCCACTGGTCAAATCTGCTTTACCACACCCTGAGATGGCACACTAACAATACCAAACTTGTCCCATTGCGACAGCTATAGAGCTGATGTATGCCTGTGGCTATAGGCCGCTAAAGTGCGCGAGCTCTGCAGATCAGTGCCCACAATGGCCATTTCTATACGACGTCCCAGTTGCAAGGGTACGCCTGTCACACACGTAGCAAGCCTGGAGAGGCTCTGAGTCCCTGCTATGACGCCAGGCGATCCGAGCGTGAGGAGTATACATATATGATAGCTTTGCATGAACAAGAGATAGAGAGGAGGGCCTGGCTCTCCACCGATGCAACAGACGAGTTCTCGTCCCTCAGCCCTGTTGATGACCGTGATGAGCGACTGCCGACGTTCGCACACGATGACGATGTCTTGAGTGCTTTGGGACCGGGTGATGCCCCCTGGGAAGATACCGACGCGGAAGAGCCGCCCCTGGAGGATGCCCCTACGTCGGAGATGGCCCTTGAGGCGGGAGATCCTGAGACGGACAATGTGCTTGCCCAGTATTTTGGGGAGGTACGTCGTTTTGCCCTTCTCAGCTTTGCCGAAGAACAAGCGCTTGGACGACGCATCAAACGCTGGCAGCGGCGTGTCCGCTGGGCGCTCTACGCTTCGCCGGTTGCCTTGCCGACGCTGCTCAGAATCCAGCAGCGGGTTGAGCATCAGGGAGTATCGCTGCACGAGATCGTACAGCAGCACCGCGAGGAGGCCAGGCCTAGCCAAACCGCGTGGCTGGCGCAATGCCGGCAAGCCATCGTGTCTCTCCAGGATCTCGCTACACGTCTGGGTCGTCTGCAAGAATGTGGGGGAATGCCTCCATGTCAAGCGCAAGAGCGACACATGCGACGCCATGAGCGTTTCAGCCTGTGGCGTGCCTGGCTAACGATCTACGAAGCACTGCAGCTGCATCCCCATGTCCATGAGGCGATGCGCGAGGCATTAGAGGACGCCCGGCAAGTGCAACCAGAGGACCGAGCCCTGCAGGCTGCATACCAGACCTGGACGCGTTCTCAAAGAGAGCTTGACCAGGCCAAAACACAGATGATGCAGGCGAACCTGCGTCTCGTCATTCATGTGGCGACACGCTTTCGCGACCGCGGTGTGCCTTTTCTCGACCTGATCCAGGAAGGCAATCTTGGGCTGATGCGCGCGGTAGACAAGTTCGAGCCGCGACGTGGATTGCGTTTTGTCACCTATGCCCATTGGTGGATCCGCCAGGCTATCAGCCGCGCCCTCGGTGAGCAGTATCGTACGATCAGATTGCCGAGTCACGTCATCGAGCGGAAGAGTAAGCTGCACACGGCCGCGACCAAGCTGTGGGCAAACCAGGGCCGCGCTCCGCAGGCACAGGAACTCAGTGCTGCCCTCGGCTGGACACCCCAGGAAGTGGAAGACCTCCTGATCACTGTTCAACCGCTCGCGCAGTTGCAGCAGCCAATTACGGACGATGGCGATGCCCTCCAGGATGTGTTGGCGGATACCCAGGCGCCTCAACCCGATGCCCTCGTGGCGGAGGAGCAAATACGCCGCGGCATAGACGAATGCCTCGTGCACCTCACGGAACGCGAAGCGTTCATTGTACGTTTGCGCTATGGCCTGGACTCGCAGGAGCCGCATAGTCTGCAGGAAATCGGTGATCTCCTCGGCGTCAGTCGTGAGCGTGTACGGCAGTTGGAGAAACAGGCCTTTGCCAAACTTCGTCGGTTACAGCAGAGTACCGTGCTCGCGGAGTTGGTTCAGTAGACTCTCGACACGTACTCTGCTTTCAGAGCTCTTTATCCCGGTCAATCTGCCGGAACAGCTCTTGAAATTGCATGACAAGTCGATCAATCTCGCCCTGCTTCTCCTCACGGCGCGGCAGTCTATGTGGTAGGCAGTAGCCCAGCAGCATGCCTACGAGCAAGCCAAGCATGACGCCACTGAGGAAAAGCTGTATGGACATACACTCTCTCCCTATCTCAGGTCGGCTTAGGCCCTGGTTCCATGTGCCAACCCGTATGACCCGGGGTGTACGACCCGGCCAGCTTACTGTACATGACGACTTACCAACTTCGGTAGATCAAACATTGAGACCTGCTCTTGGTCGCCAACCACAGAGCGCAACTTCTCGTCCGCCTTGATCATGCGCCTGTTCTTGGCATCTTGCAGACCGTGCTGTTTAATATAGTCCCAGAGGCGTTTGGTGATTTCGGTGCGAGGCAGTGGTGTGTGGCCGACAATGGCAGCTAGTGCTGCGCTCGGCTGTACCGCCTTCATCAACCCGTTAGCCTGGGTTCGCTTAGTGGTAGCCTGCCGTTTGCCACGCCGTTGTGTAGTCGCCATGATGCTCCTCCTTCTCATGCACATCGATTAGCAGAGCCTCGCGCTCGCCAATGTTTTTCAGCGTCCGGCTCGCGATGGGCAGGGGTCTACAGTGACATATCCTGCTTCCAGTGGCTTATGCAATATCCTTGCCAGAAGCGACTGGACATAGGACTATCAGGCAACATGGCCAATCGTAATCTGAGCATCTTCTACGCCTGGCATAAAGTTTGCTCCTGGAGTGTGTAACGACCCGAGAGGCTTGCCTGTCGTCTCGCTGCGCCTTGGGAAGGAGCGTATACTGATAGAGGATGTTTCATGGCTGACCAACGTCATACACATCATACGCTTCGGATCAACCGCGCTCCAGTGCTCACGCTGTGGGCTGCAGTTGTGGCCGAGCGCCTCGGCTTTGCCTGGGAGGAAGCGCTCACGCTGGGGCGCGCCGTCGCCGGGCTTAACGCCTACGCTAAGGGTAAGGCGTTGGGTCTGTTCACGCCCACGCCGCCAGCTATCCAGGCGCAGCGCCAGGAGCGGCGCGAGCAAAAGACGCTGATGGTGTCCCTCCTACACCGTGCTGTGCCTACCATGTACACCGCCTCAGGTCTGCGTGCCCTCAGCAAGGACAAACCCATCGATCCAGGCAGCGTGCAGCGTTACCTTGAGAGCAAATTCGGCGCCGCCCTGGCGGATGCCTATGAGGCGATGCAGAGGCTCGCCACCTCACGACCGCCGGCTGTCCTGGCGGACGAGGCGTATCAGCTCTACGAACAATTTCGGCCAGCTATTCCCACTGGCCCTAAGGGTTGGGGCGCGGCCGGCACCTTAAACCTTGAGGCTATTCGAAAGCTCGCCACTGACAATCTCTAATCGGGCAGTGGACGGATGTGGAGATGGCGAAACCATACGACGTCGCCGTGATGCTGGAGCGCGATGTGGCCGCGTTCCTCGCGGGCAAAGCTCGGCAGGTCCTGAAATTTGCTGTGGGCGACCAGTGCCGCAAAGGCTGCGCTGTGCAGATCATACGCGACCACCAGTATATCATTGAGCCAATGCTCTACGTGGCTGTCGCGGACCACGATGCGCGCCGTGTTAAAGCTACCCATGGGTCGTAGTACCTTCTGCCGAGGTGCTATCAGTCCATAGAGCGCCCCGGCGGAGGTCTCCGGTACCTGGCCATCCGCATGGTGGGCATCATCGAGTAGCTGCATTTCCAGACCACTCTGCCAGGAGTGCGGCAGGGCCTCAGACACACAGTAGAGCACCCCGCTGTTCCCGCCACTGGCAACGCGCCACTCTAGTTCGAGAGCGAAGTGTCGGTACTGGTGCCGGGTGATGAGGTCGATGCGCGTAGCCTCTGCCACCGTGCGGAGCATATTACCCTCGCTTACCCAACTACCCCCTGGAAAGGTGTCGCACTGATAGCCTCGCCAGGCTTCTCTCGTCAGAATTGCAGAGGCCTGCATACTGTTGTTCTCCTAACCACCCATGTCCGTAATCGGACATGGCATAGTCCAGCCATGATATCCACCCTGTTCGGCACCTCACTCTCCATGCCAAGAGGCTGCAATCGGCATACCATCCCATAGGTGCTCTCTGTCGTGACAAGACCATGAAGGGGCAAGGCAGAGCGGATTGTCTCAAATCGAGAGAAGGCGTCTCATCATGAGAGCTATCCTGTCCCCTTCGTCCTCCAGCCCACGCTCATTCCTCGCAGCGACTTCTCACCATGGCTGACGCATCAGTGCAGTGCAGTAGACAGTGACAGAAGAAACAAGTATCCTCCAGGAGCATGGGCGCCAGGTTAAGCTCGCAGCGCTTGTCGCAAAAGGCGTACGTTCTATACCCTCTCTCGAGGAGAAAGGGTGCTTCATGAAACGGAGGGAAGGTATGTCCAGTGTACTCGACGGTGTTCGAGTGATCGACTTTGGCCAATACATTGCAGGACCGCTTACGGCTATGCTCCTGGCTGATCAGGGGGCCGATGTCATCCGCGTGGATCCGCCTGGTGGACCGCTGTGGGATACGCCAGCCAATGCCACCTGGAACCGTGGTAAGCGCAGCATCACGCTGCATCTCAAGCGGCCTGACGATCTGGCGGTCGCGACGCGGCTGATCGCGTCGGCTGACGTGGTGATCGAGAATTTTCGACCTGGTGTCATGGAGCGCCTTGGGCTCGGCTGGCACATGGCGAGTAGCCTGAATCCAGGGCTGATCTATTGCTCATTGCCGGGATTTGCCTCAGACGATCCACGTGCGCAGGTGCGCGCCTTCGAGGGGGTAATCGGCGCCGCTACGGCAACGTATCGCTCACCTACTGACGGCGACGACCGGCCGGTCTACACGGCCATCCCGATCTCTTCGAATTACGCCGCCTTGCAAGCCGCGGTCAGCATCATTATGGCGCTGCTGGCGCGCGAACGCGACGGCAGCGGGCAGCGGATCGAAGTGCCGCTGTTCGACAGCACCTTCCCTTCTATTGGCGCGCGCGCTTTGCGCGTCCACGATCCAGCCCACATCGTCCCTACGCCACGTGGCATCTGGAACGGTGTGTTCGAGTGTGCCGACGGTCATTGGGTGCAGTTTGGTGGCTCCGGCAACCAGAACTTTCGCAACTTTGTCGAGGCCGCCGGCATTGCTGCCTGGGACCAGGAGGGGCTGATCGACATTGACCGCCTCATGGGTGATCCACAGTTGCGCGTTGAACACCTGCGTCGGGCGCGTGCACTGTTCAAGACACGCACGGCCCAGGACTGGGAAGACCTCGTTGCCAGGGCTGGCAGTGAGTGTGCCGTCTGTCGCACCAGTGCAGAGTGGTTTGAGCATCCCCATGCGCGTGCCTCGCAGATGGTGCTTGAGGTGCACGATCCCACGTATGGCTCTATGCTGCAACCAGGCATCAATGTCCGCCTGTCCCGTACCCCGGGTGCGGTACGCTGGCCAGCGCCACTGCCTAACCAGCACCGGGCAGAAATCCTCGGGGAAATTGAGACACTAGCACGCCCCATAACACCCTCACAGGTCGCCTCGACGATGCGCACGGCACTCGCTGGAGTCCGGGTGCTGGACCTCTGTATTATTCTGGCTGGCCCAACGTGTGGGCGCACACTGGCAGAATTTGGCGCCGACGTCATCAAAATTGATAACCCGATGCGCGGTGGGTACGTGTCCTCCCACAATGATGTGAATCGAGGTAAGCGCAGCCTCCTGCTCGACCTCAAGTCTGCAGCGGGCCGTGAGGTCTTCTGGCGGCTGCTGGCTGAGGCGGACGTGGTGGTCCAGAACTATCGGGCTGGTAAGCTCGCCAAGCTAGGTTTAAGCTATGAGGACGTGCGTCAGCGCAAGCCAGATATCATTTACGCCTCACTCAATGCGTTCGGGCATGTCGGACCCTGGGCAGAACGGCCGGGTCACGAGCAGTTTGCCCAGGCCACAACCGGCATGCAATGCCGGTTTGGCGGTGATGGTCCGCCGGCCCTCCAGCCCAACCCCATTAATGACTATGGCACCGGATTCATGGGCGCCTATGCTGTGGCGCTCGCCCTGCTGCATCACCGGCGTACAGGCGAGGGACAGCATGTCGATACGGCGCTGGCCTACACGGCCATGATCCACCAATCGCCCTTCATGCAAGTCTATGCAGGGAAGCGCTGGGACGAACCGAGCGGCCAGGACAGGCTCGGCTCGGGACCGTTGCATCGCGCTTACCGAGCGTGTGACGGGTGGTTCTTCCTCGGTGCACGTCAGGAGGACGCACCGCGTCTGGCCGCGGTAAATGGGCTGGCCGGCATTGCATCGCTGCATGGGGAGGCTCTGGAGCAGGCTCTGGAGGCGCACTTTAGCAAGGATACTGCGGCTACCTGGGTCGAGCGTTTGACCAGAGCGGGCATTGGCGCCCACCGTCACATCGCCGATCTGGAGGCGTTGATGCAGGATCCCTGGGTGACCGCGCACGGCTTGAGTCTGACCCGGGAGCATGATGATATTGGTCTCGTGACCACCTGTGGGCCAGCACCCAGGCTGTTGAGAACCCCAATTTCTCCCGGGCACCCGGCGCCAAAGCCTGGCGCTGATGGACCTGACATCCTCACCGAGATCGGCCTCGGCGATCGCATTGAGGCCCTGATCGAAGCAGGTGTAGTGCGTGTTGAGGGTGTAGCAGCCGGATGAGTTATGCCGCGTGTCACGCGGACTGAGAAGCCCCTCACCCTTGTAAAACCCTCTCCCCTCGGGAGAGGGGACAGGAACCCTGCTGGTACATACTCATGGAGACCCACGATGACGCATGCGCTGGCGCATTTCCTCAATCCTCAATCTGTCGCCATTATTGGTGTCTCACCGAATCCGAGCTTCATCAATGCTATCCTCAACAATTTGCTCCGCTGGCGATACGACAAGCCCATCTATCCGGTGAACCCGAACTATCGCGACATTGCCGGCTTGCAGACCTATCCACGCATTAGCGATGTGCCAGAAGCTGTCGATCTCGCCGTGGTATCTGTGCCGAGCCGCATGATGCCTGAGATCTTGCAGCAGTGCGAGGCGAAGGGCGTGCACGCCCTCAACATTTTAACGAGCGGCTTCGAGGAGATTACCGGCCCGGAAGGCGAGCGGCGGCATCGCCTGCTCACGGACTTCGTACAACGTACCGGTATGCGCATCGTAGGCCCTAACTGTTTTGGCAATTTGAGCGTGCCGCACAATTACCCAGGCATGGCGGGGTCGTATCCGACCATGCCTACAGGCAAGTTGTCACTCGCATTTCAGAGCGGCGGCCTGGCCATCAATGTAGTGCAGGCGTGCGTGGACCGGCGTATTGGTATGGCGCACGCGGTCAGTTCGGGCAATGAGACGGATCTGGAGTTGGCCGATTGCTTGGCATTTTTTGCTGACGACGCATACACGCAGGTCATCGGTTGTTTTGTGGAGCAGTTCCGCAATCCTGATAAGTTCTTGGCGGCAGCGGATATATGCGCGGCAGCGCGCAAACCCATCGTGCTCCTCAAAGTCGGACGCTCCGAAGCCGGACAGCGCGCCGCGCAAGCGCACACAGGGGCGCTCGCTGGCTCGGACACCATCATTGACGCCGTGTTGAAAAAGCATGGCGTGTTGCGCGTGCACTCGCTGGACGAGATGCTTGAGACTTTGTGTATCATGCACACGCGTGTCTTACCTCAAGGCAACGGTTGTGGGGCGATTGCCTTTTCGGGCGGTACGGTCGGGGTCCTGTCCGATCTGGCGGCGGATTATGGCTTGCATTTTCCTCCCATACACGAGCCCGGCGCGCAACAGATTCGCGACGTGCTGTACGAGTACGGCACGGTGAGCAATCCCATTGACCTGACCGGGCAAGCGGTGTACGACGCACCTGTGCAACGTGCCGCTTTCGAGGCGATGGGCACGGATCCAAACATTCATACTATCTTCATTGCCTCTGGTGGCACGACGTGCCTGGACAAGCAATCGCCCACGGGCCAAGTCATCGTTGAGGCGATGCAACAATATCCCGAGAAACTCTTCCTCCGCACCTCACAGATGTATGGTGTATTACGCGACAAAGCCTTTGGTGCCCCCGACCCGGTCGAACCTGTCAGCGACCTGAACGGTGTGCCATTTCTGCAGGGCCTTGAGAACACCCTGCGCGCCGCGCGTGCCCTGGTGCGCTATGCGGAGTTTCAACGCCAGCGGGAGACACGCCCACGGAGAGACGCAGGACGGGGAGACGCCTCACGCCGCGCGCAGGCGTTGGAGCTAGTGCGTTCGGCGCAGGGGCAGGCGTTGACCGAGATAGCCGGAAAGCAGTTGCTGGCGTTGTACGGGATTCCGGTCACACAAGAGCGCCTGGTCACGAGCGCGGCTGAGGCAGCGCGAGCTGCGCAGGAGATAGGCTTCCCAGTTGCCATGAAAATTGTCTCCCCGCAGATTACCCACAAGACGGAAGCGGGCGGTGTGGTCTTGAATGTGGCGCAGGCGGGCGAGGCGCGGGTGGCGTTTGAGCGTGTCATGCACAATGCGCGCCAGTACAATGCGCAGGCACAGTTGCAAGGCGTGTCAGTGCAAGAAATGGTGCAGGGTGGACGCGAAACCATTATCGGTATGACCACCGATCCCCAGTTTGGCCCTGGCATCGTCTTCGGCCTGGGTGGCATTTTTGTCGAGGTGCTACACGACACGGTGTTGCGCGTGCCACCGCTCGATGCCGACGAAGCGCAGGAGATGATTGACGGCCTCAAAGGCGCCGCGATGCTCAATGGCGCACGTGGGCAGAAGCCGGCTGATCGCAGCGCCATTGTGGAGGTGTTGCTCAAATTCTCTCACATGTGCCTCGACCTGCGCGGTATAGTGCAGGAGATTGACATCAACCCCTTGCTGGTGTTGGAGGTGGGGCAGGGCGCCAAGGCGGTGGACTGTCTGGTGGTGCGGGTCAAAAAGTGCCTACGCCACCCACAGAGTTAAGCAACCCGGCCTACACGTCACCCCTGGCGGCTCCTCCCTCTCGGGTGGTAGAAACAGCACGCACCCTATAGGCCATAGAGAGGGCCTGCATGACCTTCTCCGCAGTAATGGGGAGCGTGTCCATGCGCACCCCAACCGCATCGGCGACAGCATTCGCAATGGCAGCAGCTGTCGGTACGTTGGGAATCACGATCACAACGTAGAGCAGCCCAGGCAGCGCCAGGTCGTCAGCGTATAGCATCTGGCCACAGACTTTCAGCTCACCATCGACACGGGCCCCGCGCCCGCGCTCTGGCGGCGCCTCGGGATAGACAAGAGTCGTGGGCATACGCACCCTCCATGCACTGCTGCCACTCTCTTCCGCATATGTCTCCCTCCTGCATGTGGTCTGACATAAAGGATATTTCCCCGCTATTATGCCACAGTAAGCACAGAAGCACAGCCTATCGTTGGTTGTGCAATCTCCTCCCAAAATGCACCACTCTGGGTTCAGACAGCAAGGCGCTTGTGTTCCAGGACAATCACGTCCCCAATATCCGCACTGTGAGAGGCAGGTTTCTCATTGTGAACGAAATCGTGCCGAGGGAAAGCCTCGAGCCGCATGGAAAGGGGAAGAGGGAAGCACACCCCCTGAAGGGCTAACGAGGCAGCTTTGGCCAGGCACCCATCACTCTCCCTTCCCACGAGGCGTATGCGCGTAGCCGTAGACACGGCAGCATCGCCCGCCACGCCCGCACAACGTAGGACAAGGAAAGAGCCAACGCTATGTCATGGTGCAGGAGCTGGCCGCGATGCCAAAGCTCCATGGCAACTCCGGCTTCTGACCGACTTGGGCTCATATTGGGTAATATCTCATTGTCGTGACAGAGCCTATTGGCGTCAAAGGCCATGATTTGCGTATCATCCTTCCCGAGAGGCCAGCCAGGGAAGCAGCCTGGCTGGCCCGTGGCTCTATGGCCACTGAGGGGGAGGGCATCTCCCCTCAGTAGGGTTTTATCGGACGCGCAGGCGCCCAACATGAGCCCGCCGATTCTTTCAATTGACCTCAACCACCTCTATGCTGATAACCCAGAGTTTGTAGCAAGAGTCGTGAATGTCCATATCCCTTCTATTGCGGCTGCCTAGCTCTCCCGTCCGCATGTCGTTCCAAAACTTCCCCAGCCCCTACCAACTGGGCGTAGTTTGAGGGACTAAGTTTCTGTGCAGGAGCTGGCGCCAGGAGTGGGCTGCTCGGCGTGTATCGA
The DNA here is from genome assembly GCA_048594805.1 of Candidatus Entotheonellaceae bacterium. Lineage (GTDB taxonomy): Bacteria > Tectomicrobia > Entotheonellia > Entotheonellales > Entotheonellaceae > SXND01. Next base: position 19,390 of record JBMDXC010000367.1, read on the forward strand.
GATAGGGCAGGTGTTTCGCTGGTTGCAAATCGCCTCCGCGGCCTTTATGGCCTTCAGCCACGGCTCCAATGACGGCCAGAAGTTCATAGGGGCTTTGACGCTGGCCCTGGTCCTCGCGGGGGGCCTGCCGAGGCGTCCGCCCTCGGGATTCCGCTGAGCACACGCGTTGGGCCAGTCATGGGCACAGCCTTTCGCAGGTAATTTGCAGGTACAAGCCGGTATTTTTGCAGGTAGAAATCAGGTGGGCGGCGGTCAAGCGGCGTATCCTTTTCCCTATCTCTTGGGCAGCCCCCAGAGACACTATGGGGACATACACCGTTCTAACGACAGAGGGTCTCACCATGAGCCACGCTCTCCAGCATTGGGGAAGACAGGATGCTTCCAATCGCTTGCCACCATGGGCCGTCTTAGAAGCATCCACGCGTCCGCAGCCCTTGCTGCCAGACTACGCCTATCCGGCGCCAGAACAACTCTCGGCCACCGCCATCAGGCTGCTTGACACGTATGGGAGGATCAAAGTCTATCCAAAAAACGCAGCCTTAATCTACGCCGGCACACCGAGCCCCGCCTGCTACGTGGTACTGAGCGGCCGCGTCCGGGTCTATGTCAGCACCCCGAACGGCAAAGAACTCACGCTAAGCATACTCGGCCTCGGGGAGCCTTTTGGCGATCTAGGGCTGCTCGAAGAGGCCCCATCCATGGGGACGGCCGTGACGCTGACGCCAGCCACCCTCATGGTGGTGCCGAGGCCGAGCTTCGGCGCGTGTGTCGCTGTGCATCTTGATCTCGCCCTGGAATTCCTGCGTCTCGCCGTCCAGCGGATCAACCACCTCACCAGCCTGGCGCAAAGGTTGGCGTTCGCCGATGTCCAGAGCCGTATCACGGCGCTGCTCTCCGCTCTGGCCCAGGAACATGAGGGCCAACGAGTGGTCGAGCGGCGGCTCACGCATCAGGAGATCGCTGACATGATTGGCGCCACGCGGGAGACGGTCTGCCGGGCCATGAAAGA
>JBMDXC010000368.1:0-3554 GCA_048594805.1 Candidatus Entotheonellaceae bacterium
TCACCGACACTGTTGAGATGCGATACAAAATTCTTCAGGTCGATCAGCGAATCAGTCTGGCTGTAAAGGGCCTCCAACTGGGCACGTGGGTCGTGACCCTCTTGTATGGCGATGAGTGTCCTGAGGCGTTCATAGTCTTTACCGTCACAGTTGACAAAAACATCCCGGCGTGTTTCCAGAAGGTGCCGAGCTTTGACGACCTGCCCGTCCTGGACAAGCGCCTCGACACGCTTCCCAACAAGTAACGCCTTCGAAATAATCTGGCTGAGTCGGTCCTCCTCACGTTCCAGAAACTCGGCACGGTCTCTCGGATTCATCCTAAGTTCAGCCAGAAAAAATTCAGCAACCAACTCTCGACTGCTGAGGCCACCTGTCTGCTTACGTTGGATAAGATAACGTTGCAAGGGAGCGTCATCGAATTCGATACCGAAACCCTGTGCAAACAGTATGAGGTCGACAGCCCTGTCACCCTCCTGCATGCCCTCCTGTATCTCTCGTTGCGCCTCGTGCACGACCGCTGGAGTTGGGTCGGTGAGCCTCAGCCAAAGGAGCCGGTCTTGGGCTTCTTGGGCACGGTCATGCTGCTTGATTTTAACCAATAGGTCTTTGGCTTTTTCGAAGCAGAACTTTGCCCGTGCTCGATGTCGATTAGCATCAGCTCCTTCGAGCGGCCTCATTACTGTATCGAACAAAGGCATTTCCAAGGCGTACTGCCGGCACTCGACGGGTAAAAGCATAGCCGCATTGACCACACCTTCGACGAAAGCTAGGTCTGGCCATTCCTCTACGTGCTCTTGAGCGGCAGCAAGACGCTCAGCAGCCTCTTCCCAGCGGTCCATTTTGGCGAGGCATATGGCCACATTCGACCATCCTAAGCCTGTCAAGAAACTTGGGTTATCGCGTCCTGGCTGATCGTCAAACCAAGACAGGGCTATCTCTTCACCACGTGTTCTGAACAGAGTCGCAAAGAACGTAGCTCTCCCGTCTGGATTATCAATGTCGCGCAGTATCTGGAGCGCGCCCTCAACGTTTTTCTCTGCCGCCAGGATAAGTGCATCGATGATCCATGTATCAGTATCTGGATCAATTTGATGGAGCTGAATGAGGTATTGTCCCGCGAAGGGTAGGGTTTCATAGTGCAAGGTATGGAGACGTGCAGCCCAATATAGGACCTTGGTACGGATAGACTGTTTTACGTAACGCAGATCCCCCTCAGTGATACGCTGCGCTAATGTGATGAGTGCCTGACACACCCGATCAGGAATAAGTGACCGCTGCGTGAGCAGCAGGGTCAACTCACGTTCAGCGCGTTCGCTGTGAGCCTCTACGACGTAGTGGTCGGGACCACGTGTATTGAGTACGCGATGGACGGCACTGAACTGCTCGCGGTTTTCTTGAGCACTGGCCTGGATCATGTCTGCGATGGGCATCAGCTGCGGGGGTATGCTCCCCAAATAGCCAGCTACGAGGATTGCGATAACGACCTCGATAGGTCCGTCCGCTAGCTGATCAGCTTCCCCGGTCATAGCTGCGTAGGCTTGCTGGAGGCGTGTCCAGGCTTCCTGGTCATCCGTGTTGCTGCCCATAATGCGCTGACGCGCGAGTGCCTTAAAATCGCTCTGGACCTGCTCGTTAGCGAGCCATTCCTGGAGGGCAGGCATACGCAGGAAGTCTGGAGCGACAAATCGGTGACCGATGCGATTGAGGATGCTGTGCCACCACGTATCGTCGACGCTGCCTCCCCGCAGTCGGTCCAACGTCGCGTCTACACCTTGCTCCAAGAGGTCATTATCGACACTGAATGGCATCTGCCCTGCCTGCCGCTCCCGAGACATACGCCGTAGATATGACAAAAGAGCCTGGGCGACTGAAACGAGCGGTTTAGCAACCACCGATAATGATAGAGGGTTGGTCATATTGTACTACTCACGTCTGAGAGCGTTAGTGTCTCCAGTGCGGACGTCCCTCCTCACGACCAATCGTCAAGCTGGAGCCCAGAGATGTCTGCAAAATCAATGGTATTTCGTGTCACTAGGATCCCATGCTGTTCGAGGACAATCGCCGCGATGCGGAGATCATTCGTCCCAATGCGACGATGGTGCGTCCGCAATTGGTGATAGCGGCGAATCCCTGGTAAGTCAAATGGTAGAATCTGAATGCCTCGGGTAAACTCGACGGTTTGTTGGAGTGCCTCATACGCCCGGGCAAGCTGTTGATCATCGCGTGCTCGCCGGACTTGAGTGTACCATCCACCGAGCACTTCTTCTATGGTGATGATCGTTACGGCGAGTTGCTGTGGAGGTGTGGTGGCGACCCGCACCGCAACGGTTTCCCAACCACGGAGCCATAAGGTCAGCATGTCAGTATCCAGGACCCAGAGGCTCATGCCTCGGACTCCGCCGCATCCAGATGGCGGCGTGCCTCAGCAATGTGCTCCAGTACAGCGTCGAGATCAGGATGGTCTTTCCAGATCCCTGCGAATGGGACCCAAGGATGGGGGACAGCCATCTCAGGAATCTCCAGACACACCATTTCCCCTTCGGTCAGGCGTTGCTGAGCCAACACCCGCAACCGCTCGATCGCCTCGTCACGCGTCCGGCCTTCTGTAACCAACGTGATAGGCTGTGTCGTTTCAGCGCGATAGGTTTGCTCGTCAAGCTGTTCGACAAAGACTGTTACCTGCATAACACTTTCTCCCTGTCAGCAAGGATGCTGCGCCCGCGGCGCCAGCGCTCACCCCACAGTTGCCTGGCGGTAGTGCGCTTCGACGATCCGCACCAGGCAGCAGTTGAGTTTTTGCGCGTACGGGGTATGCAGGAACTCGTTTGGCCCGTGCGCGTTCGCGTGTGGCCCGAGCACGCCAGTAATTAAAAACTGGGCCTGCGGGAAACGCTCGCCCAACATCGCCATGAAGGGAATCGACCCGCCAACGCCCAGGTAACAGGCCTCCTTGCCAAAGAACTCCTGCGAACTGATGTCGGTCACCTCGGCCAGCCACGGCGCCAGGGGCGGCGCATTCCACCCCTTCGTGCCAGTGCCTGTCACGGTGACACGAGCCCCAAACGGTGGCGCCGTTTCGAGCACGCGTTTGACGACGTCCGTGGCTTTGTCCGCTTGCAGCGTAGGGGGGAGTCGTAAGGACAGCTTGTAAGTGAGCTGCGGTAGCAGGACATTGCCGCCCTGGGACACAGAGGGCATGCCGTCCTGCCCGGTCACTGCCAGGGCCGGGCGCCAGCTGTTGTTCAGCAGCAATTCCACGGGATTGTCCGCCAGCACGTGCACCTCTTCCAGCAGCGGCAAGTCATCCACAATGGCCCGGCCCAGCACCCCTGCGGCTTTTTCGGCCTGCTGGATGCGCTCCTCAGGAATGGGCACGTGCAGCTCCGACACACGAATCGCGCCCGTGTTGGCATCCTCGAGCCGATCCAGCAGCTGGCGCAGGACCATGAACGGATTGGGTACAATACCACTGGCCAGACCGGAATGTACCCCTTCGCGCAGCACCTCGATGCGCAGATTGATGAGCATTTGCCCGCGTAAGCTCGTGGTGCTCC
>JBMDXC010000369.1:0-3112 GCA_048594805.1 Candidatus Entotheonellaceae bacterium
CAAGCATTTTTTTGATATGGGTAAAATCCAGGCCGCGCCGCGCTGACTGATCGTAGGGCAGTTCTATGTCGCCATCGAAGCCTATGCTAATGACCGGGCAGTCCACCATGCAGGCATCCAGGCATAACGTCGAGCCTACGCTGATGCATATGGCACTCCCCGCTAAAAGGCTGGCTAAGGTGTACATGTCGCTTTTCGGGAGATCCCAGGCGAGGCGATCAGACAGTACTGGGGGCATATCGAGCGCCACTAGTGGCCCTGCGATGGCCTGCAGCCTGGCTATTTCCTCACGGTCACGGGCATAGACACCGCGTATTGTCTGTGGATGCGGACGAATCACCAGCGAGCAGGGCATGGCAAAGGCATGCGCGCGGATTTTCTCCGCCAGCCAGGCGATGACGTCGAGTTCACGAGGGGCAGCATACGGAGCCACCATACCGTAAAACAAATACGGCTGAGTAGTGGGCAGGCCGAGGCGTCGGAGGAGGTCCTCGCGTGGTATAAAGTACTCTGACTGCGTGTATACATCGAAATGGGGCACACCGCACTCGTAAATCCGCTCTGGCGGAAAGTGATACAGAGTTCTGATCTCCTCCGTCATAATTGGTCCCCAGGAGATGAAGTAATCAGGCATCATCAGTGGGGTACCTTTGGAGGTGATGTTGTCCCAACTGAGCATCTGACAGACGGTCGGGATGCCCAGATCGCGAGCATGCACCATATAGACCGTTTCCCAAGTGCCAAAAGGATTAGGGAGCACGAGCCAATCCGGACGTAGATCACGCAACAGGCTGGCGATGGGTTGAGAGCGATTGACCCAGTGCTCGAACTGGCGTACACAAGCGCGGAACCTGGCATACGGGGTCAGATAGCTATTGGTGTATTCCATAATCACACGTAAAAAGGGATGATGCGCAAAACGCTGCTCGTGATTAGTCCGCAAAGCCACATTGCCCATGACGTCATCAAGCAAGTAAGGCCGATAGGCACGAAACCAGTCGGCAATACGACCCGTGCTTTGGACCTGACAGAGGGTAACGCCTTCCTGGTGACACTCATCTTGAAAGTACGGTTCGTCTGCATTGGGACTGATTGCCGTGACACGAATACCTTGCTCGACGAGCTGCCGGGCAATACCACTCCGTAGCACCATGCGGGCCATAAAGCCATGGCTCAACAGAAACGCGATATGACCCTGTTCCCCAGTGGAGCGTATGTCTCTCGACGTGGTCTCAGACAGAACTCGGCTGCCAAAAGCCACCATAGATTGTTCCTCTCTCCTCAACTAATTGGGGCGGTCCTGGTCGGCATCCGATTTGGTCCAGTACCATGGACACTCTGCCGCAGCAGTACACGCAGGTATGTCGTGCGGGGCAAAGACAGCGCTGACAATACACGCGCCTTGACCGTTCAACGGCTGAAAACGGGCTGGCATAGCCAGGCCATCGACATAGTGATGGACCATATGGAAACCTGCTTCGTTTAGCCAGGCACTAATGCCGCCGTGATATCCGTAGTAATCTGCACCAATGGCATCGGCCTCGCGCAGTGCCTGCCAGAAGCAGGTGAGCAATGCCTCCGCATTGGTGCGGGAAACCGGGAGAAATTCCACCAGCCGGCCAATGCGCTCCACCGGCTCGTGCCCGTGCGAGGTGGCGCGGTGAATGGTCTCTAGACGCCAGATAGCGAGGCCGGTACGCTTGCCCTCCTGGACAGTAAGAATACGATAGGTAAAGTTTGGGTGGCTCTGGTAACGCCAACGCAGGTATGCCGTGTCGCGTACTGCTCCGACCGTGCACCTAGCCCATCGTGGCCAGTCCTGCGTATCCCAGTTGGCGGGAATAGCTGTCCCATGTGGGCCCGCTGCTTCGAGGTTCTCATGATAACGTAACGTCTTGGCCAGTGCATACGCACGCGTGGCTGGCCAGTCGGGATACGTCAGCCGCAGTAGATGGGTGGCCCGTTCTACAGCGTCTGGGAAGATGGCCACGTGCCGCGGCATGGTCTCTAACATACGGGCACGTAAGGCAGTGTATAGCGGTACTGCCGCCGTGCTGACACCGAAGACGATGAGGACGTTGAACAGTGGCCGGCGAAACATATTAAGCAACCGCAAGGCTAGAGCACCACGGCGATAGTCCAGTCGCACCAGCAAATTCGCCGTCCAGATGCCTCGGGAGGTGTGGCCAAAGCAATTCATCACGAAGGGCACACCGCCCAGGATACCCACCACCTCGCCGTGGTCTTCAGCCAGGGCAAAGCTGTAGCCGTCGTGCGGCCAGAGTTCGTGCCGGCCAAAGGTCCAATCGAACAGTGACCGCTGGCGCACGTAGACGTGATCCTTGGCCCAGTACGTGTCGAGAAAGGCGCTCAGGCGTGGATAGTCATCCAGCTGCGCATAACGAACCTCCAGACTCATGTGCGTGTTCCTGTGATCACATCCTGCTCTTCCAGCCAGATGGCAATGCGCTCGACTGAGGTAAGTTGTTCCATAGTCTCAGGACTGACCTGGACGTGGAATTCCTCTTCCAGCATGAGCATCAGCTGCAGGTGCTTGAGGGAATCCCACTCCGACAGTGTCTCGGCGGACGTCGTAGGCGTGATATCATCCTCTGAGCGAGCAAAAAGATCGGCAAGGAGGCGCTGCAGACGTGGGAAAAGGGTAGTCATCGGCTCAATACTCCTTCACAAGTCGTGAGGCGAATCCAAGGCGGGCAGGTGATATCCTGCGTCACCAGGTCCAGGGCCCACAGGGTACTACCATCTTGCTCAACGAGAGCCTTCAGATAGTGTTCAGCGTAGCAATCGCGCGCCGGGGCATTCTTTTTGGTGGGGATAAACCAACCCTGCACCTGCCGCAATTGACGTGTCCGCGCACGCTCGACAAGGAACGACAAGATGGAGGTTTCCACGCCCCGGCTAATTACCCGACAGCTCAGCAGGAAGGTGTCAATGTCACTCACGTCTTCTCCATCATGGACGATGACCACCCCCACTATGCCGTTATCTCCAAAGCGGTCGCGCACTCGCACAGCGTACACACCCCAATCAAGGCTCTCGGCCATAGTGCTGATCTGCTGTTCACTGTAGCGACGCGTGGTGGTGTTGAACT
>JBMDXC010000037.1:0-4327 GCA_048594805.1 Candidatus Entotheonellaceae bacterium
CCACTCTAATAGGCCAAAGTCAAAGAAACAAGGAAACCGGAGAGCCGGATGATGCGACAAGTATCAAGTCCGGTTCGGCGGGGGGCTGGGAGAAAAGGCCGAAAGGACCTCGCTCGCAGCCTACCCAGCTGCAAAGTTCTAGGAGTACTTTTTCTCGGGAAAGTTTCCGCAGCTTTTTTGCCTTCAACGAGGGCATGTAGGACACACAAATTTCGGTACCTGGGGGTTGACCAACAGTATCCCCCCGTTTTCTTTGCAACTTCACCGCACTACGGTATGGTGCGGAGCTAACAGGTACGCGACCCCCAGGACAAATCTTATTTCTCTCTCTTACTCCGTAAACATCTCCAACAACGCGGCGGCACCCTCTCTGACAGCCTCATCCGTATCGTCGAGGTGCTGTTCTACGACTGCTCGGGCCGAGGCATCGCGGGCATACAGAGCAAGGGCTCGCAGAGCTGCGAGACGCACGTTCGGGTCTCCATCACGCACCACACTCTGCAGCGCGTCCGTGGCACGAGGCCCCTCGACAGCACCTAACGCTTCGACGACGGCAGCGCGGATGCGTGGGTCGTGGTCTGCGAGCATCTCATGCAGGAGCACACCCGTTGCCTTGTCCTCCCTTCCCACCTGGCCCAACACCTGGAGGGCCACGAGGCGCACCGTGGAATCCTGTTCACGCTGCAGGAAGGGCTGCAACGGCCCCAGTGCCCTCGCACCATAGGGGCTGAGGCTCGCGAGTGCCCCTTGCCGGACCCCAGGGTCCGCATCATCGAGGGCAGCAAGGAGGTGAGGGAAGGCCTGCTCCTCTCCACCTTCTCCCAGCCGTTCCATGGCCCACCGCCGCCGGCTGGGGTCGATATCCGCCAGAGCTTGCTGCAGCTCCTCTGATACCGTGCCCTCCCTTGAGGACGTTCTCGCTGGCTCGGGGACGTCTTCAACAGGCGAAGCTGTGTCGCGCCCGAACACTCGGGCCTGCAGACGCGGTGGCTCTCCGGGTGCAGAGTGCTCGATGAGTAAAAGGTAGTTGACACGGGCGAGGAGCCGGCGGAGGCCCTTGAGGAGTGGCAAATTGCCAAACTGCACCGACACCTCCTGCTGCACGCTTGACAGCCCTTGGATGGTGAGGCCTGTTTGGCGTGAGACCTCCTGGAGGAGCTGGGCAAGTGGGACGCGCTCAGCGCGGACGCTGAGACGCCCTTCCTGATACGTTATGGTAAGGGATGTCTGGGGTGATGCCGTCGCCATAATGCTAGCGGGTTGCATGGGGACCCCCACGCGCACCAGAGTTGGTTGGCCGCTCATCGCCACTGCCAGGGTAATCGTCGTTGGGGTCAGCGCTGCACTGAGAGTGATGGGAACGCTGACGCATCGCCGCCACGTGCCATTCCATGGCATACGCATGATCCGCTCTCTCCTCATCCAGACGTCTCGGTTGGCATGCCGCCTCCAACTATCGCCGGTTACCGGCCGTGCTGCAGAACTAGCCTCCTCAGCACGGCCATGGGCGCCCTTGCGGTCTGTCATCCCCCAGGATCGCCACAGCGCGCGCCTGGGGAATCAGGGGCGAGGTAACACCGTGGCGCCCCCAGTTCCGACTGACACTCAATATTGGACCCACATGACCGGCAACGGTGATGTATGCAGAGATACGCTCCACACGTATGGAGCTTGCCATCCCGTGGCCCCTCTGGGGTCCGCGGCGCGGGGATACAAGCTCGGCCATAGACCCCCTCTGGGGTCGCGCACTGTTGCCGGTCACAAAAGGTGGATTGGCACTCGGTGTCCTCCAGGCACCGCTCTCCCAATCCGGCGTGGCCGTGCTCCGTCACCGCAGCTTGAACTGCACCCCCCATATGCCAGCCTGGGAGGAGCATAAGCGCCACGACGAGGAGCCAGCCTCGAGCGCTTACTTGCATCCTGACGCTTCCTTGCCAGGTCCACCAAAGAAGAACCAATTGTGCCACGCCTCATCGCTGCTGTAGAAGGGCCCGCTGCCACTGTAACACGGGGCATCGGTCACACTCAACGTGCCCGAGTCCCACCACCAATACGTAGTCGGCTGCCAATAATAGGTCAGATTGCGGAAGAATGCGGCGTGCTGCCATCCCGCTGAGGCAAATTTGCCGCTGCCCATATCCGTCGAGGTGGGCGCGGGCGCCGAGGAATCGTACACTTCCCCGTACCAGTCGAGCCGCGACGCGGAATCGCGGAGGCCGCTTGCCGAAAACAGCGTGCCTTGCGTGCAGGGCGGCGCACTCCCGCCTTTACAAGAGGGATAGTAGCCAGCCCATTCGCCCGCCGCCCAGACCCACCAATTGCCTTCAGCCAGGCGGACCTCGACGTCAAGGTCATACTGACTACCGCCCTCCACGCTCTCCCAGGCTGCCAGTGACATCCCAGGCGCCACCGTGGAGCTATATTGGATCCATCCCTTGACGAGAGTATTATACCCCCCTACCCAATCGCCGCTGGCGGCGTGGCCATTGGTGGTATACCACGTAAAGAAGTGAGGACGCAGATCACCATTGAGCCCTTGATGTTCGATTTTACCCACTTCAACGGTCTGCAGTGGTGTACCCCGAATCACCGCCACCTGCGCAATCGACGTGTCATTATTGACGGGGCCGGCGGGGTTCCAAATATTGATGTGGCCTCCCGAACCATAAAAGGTATCAAAGCGCTGCCATACAACATAGTAGCGGTCATTCGAGGCCGGAGCAGGGGATGACAGCTCTCTGCGGACCGCTTGCTGTCTTTCTGGAGGTGGCATCTTTCTGAGAATACTCTGTGGGTTCTCTGGGGGAACCCTGGCGCTGGCGAGATACTTTGCCACATCAAAGCGCACCACAGGCACTGTGCCTGCCGGCCCACGGGCCGAGGGATAGCGCTGGACCTCTGTCTCCACCCGTCGCTCGACCTGGGCTATGGGCCCAGGATGCCTGAACTGCAGAGGCATACTGGTGCCAAGTCTATTATTGACAACCGGTGGATCTGGCGGTTGCGCCAGGGTGCCATCTGCCGTCTGTGACTCGGGGCGAATCCAGTCAATGGTCTGCCCCGAGGGTGTTACAGTCGTGGCCACAATCGCTTGCTGTTGCATACGATCCTGAAAAAACTGGCGAATGCGATCACGTCGCGCCTGCACTTGGGCCTCTGAGAGCACTTCCGCTGCCTGGTTGGCCTCTTGCTGGGCGCCCACTGGTAGCGTACCGCCCATGACGCTGAGCGCCAGCACTAGGGGATACTGGATCCCCAGACGACTCCTCATAATGAGAAACCACAGGGCCTTGAATGTGATCATGGCGTCTCCCTCCCGTTTGGATGCTTAGGGCGTTCCATAGCTCCCTCTATGCGGTCTGAGTCTCCAGGGACACGATCCACTGGTCAGTCCTGCTAGAGGATTGTTCCATGGTGTCATCTCTAGGGAGCATCCGGTGTTTCTTACAGATGCTGATTTTGTCATGGGTCGTATGACAAGACTTACCGCATATTCCCCTCCAAGAGATGGAAATAAGCATACGTCCACTGGACACGCGTTGCCTGATTTCTACCTGCGAAATACCTGCAAATTCGCCCTGAAACCTGCCAGCGCACGAAGACCTGCGCCAGACGGCTCCCGTGCTCCCCCAGGGCCTACTTCTCTACAGCCAGCGGTGGCTTAAGAAACATCGAATGCTCCCGCTAACACCCCTAATGAGAAGAGAAGGTGCAGAGCGAGTTCTGGGCAATGTATATGCCGCTCGCTTCTCACCAGCCGGACCTACATTTCGAATGGACGTTAAGGCGGTTGAGGGACAATCTGATAGTGAAGCAATAGGACAATTCTATAATAATGCATTGATGCGTGGGGGCTATCCTGACGTGCTAGTTCGTGCTCATGCTCATAGTTATTTTACTGCTCCTGACGTAATTCAGCTACAAGCTCAAGCAGGTGCTACCTATAGTTTAGTGCCACAAGGTGAGATAGACTTAGGCAGTATATTTGCACCCTTTGGAGGGAGGTTCAAATAAACATGGAAGTTGTATCTATAAAAGGAGACAATGTTTTTTTACTTTATCATCCGGCAGAGAGCTCTGCAGATATTGGTCAACAGTTTGCCATGCTAGAACTTCCTAGTATGATAGACGGATTAGTTGTACAAGTCATCAGTAATGATAGTTTGGAGTATGCTGGTTTACAACAGAACTTAGCGCCCTACGGGCGGACTCTTCTCATCTCTGACGTGCTAGACACTTTCCCAACGGCATCCTCATACCCCCACGTCTGCCAGCGCGAGCTGTGTCAGGGCCTTTGCCCTAGCCCCGCCCGCTCCCGCTCCTGGGG
>JBMDXC010000370.1:0-2120 GCA_048594805.1 Candidatus Entotheonellaceae bacterium
CAACAACGATTCAAAGGAGTCGGCATGCGGTGGAGTGAGGAAGGTTTCAATCACCTCTTGCACCTCAGGCTTGCCTGGGTCAATGGACGCTTTGAGGCCTTGTTCGGTTTGGCCCTGTCCCCCAACTCGTAAATACGCCCGAATGACACTTAAACTCATCTCCCTTGCTCTTATTGGATGATATATTTCGTTCCTGCATTTTTGGCAAATCTCCATATAAAAATCCGGCTTGCCTGCCGGATCGCGGACGGTAAGCAGAAACGGCTCATCACGAAAAAGTTTATAACAGCGGTCACATTCAAACGCTTTCGTCATTCTTTCTTCCCCTGCCCATGGGGATCGCAGAATCCCCGTTATGCACCTCCTGAAGATGTCGATTCCTCCATGGTAGAGGAAAGGGAGGAGCTGCACAATTCGGAGGGCTGGAAACTGGGGTTAAGGGCGAACAATCACGGCGACGCCGTGGTCAAGGGTGATGCGAAACCGCCGGGCCAGGTTCCGGCCAAGAATCGCTTCCGAGCCAAGGACACTGATGATGACCTTCCGGTAGTAACTGAGAAAAAAACAACGCTAAGAGGGTATCGCCCAAGTCAAAAGGAATACCAACGTTGCTGCGTTTAAGTGCCACATGGTTTTAATAACAGCTTATACCTTAGCGAGGCAGTGAAGCATGGCGCAAACTGACAGGCTGGAAGAACTCTTAGACCAGCTGCCGGAAGAAGTGAACAACAGCAACTGGCCGCATGACACCTTTAAGCTGCATATCTCAAGCGGATTATCTGAAGGCGTGCGATATTGGCAAATTGTATACCGGACAGAGATTTTCCACGAGAGGTTATTCAGTATCTCTCATGCCACGTTGCGGGAAACGGTTGCAGAAGCGCTTATTAAACTTCGGACAACCACCCAGGTTAAGCGACCACCGCAATGGGGAGAACCGGGATGGATTGAGCCGGATAAAAGATAAGGAATGGCCTGCATATCGGTGTCGCAGAAACACCCTTGTACAATCTAAATAGCGCAAGCCACGCGGTTATATAAGCCTAATTGTTTAATTCTACCCATAGTTTTGTCAAAAGAGTGATTCGAGGCTCAATCCGAACATTTCATAAATGAAGCTATGCAATTATCCCTACAACGTCACTTGAGTGTATTGACTGCATTTGTACACGTAGAATCGTGCCTCAGGTATACTCCGCCCGTAAGACCTCGGCGGCCTGATGGATCGCCCGCAGTTTCTCGGCGGCCACGTCTGCTGTATTCACCGGGCGCTCGGCAAAGGTGCCGAAGCCGCAGTCCGGGTTGAGGTAGACCTGCTCTGGACGACGGTGCTGGAGCAAGGTTTTCACCTTGCGCACGATGAAGTCCACGGACTCGATCTCGGCTGAGCGTGGATTACAGACCCCCAGGCCAATCTCTGTCTCGGAGGGCAGCTCTCGCAGCACCTCGACACTCCCGGCCCGTTCGGTGGCATACTCCAGGACGAGTTGCTGCACCTGCATGCGGCTGAAATAGGGCATCAGTGGGTCGTACGCTCCCTGCAACAGCACGGTCTCCTGGCGACTCCAGTTGCCGCGACAGACGTGTAGACCCGTCTTGATTCCCTCGACGCCTGCCACAACGCGGTTGATGAGGTCGACGGCAAAGGTCAGTTCCTCCTCGGGACTGCTTTTCTCTGACAGGGCCGCACACATGAAGGTATGGGTGGCGTGCGGCCCGGCAAAGGCCACTTCCGTCAGCACTGGCTCGTCGAACTGCACAAAGGCACACCCTGCATCACGCAGCGCGATAAGCTCCGCACGCAGCAGGGTAACGACATCGTCGCCCAACGACTCCTTGGTGGGATAAAAGTCCACTGACAGGCTTTTCACCCACATGGAGCGCGTCAGCAGATACGGCCCCGGCAGAGCAATTTTAATGGGTCGCTGCGTGTAGGCGCGGACCCCCTGGTATTCTGGCAAGGTTAGGGATTGACGCCGCCGTACCGGCCCGACCACTACCGGATTCTTCATGGCAAAGGCCGGGACATCGAGCGCATTCAGCAAGCCCTCAAAGGCGGCCTTGTTCTCCACATGGTCGAGGAGTTCCGCCAGGCTCATGAGCCGAATACCGTCCACGGA
>JBMDXC010000371.1:0-7011 GCA_048594805.1 Candidatus Entotheonellaceae bacterium
GGCGATTCTACGCTTATCCTGTCTGGCAAAGGCCAGGCGCAATTCCCCTATAGTGCTCGGCTGTATAGTTGGCATGGAGCTGACTGCTTCCGGCGTCCGCTCCTGCCTCGGATTGCCGTTGCTCTGCTTCTTTCCTCGTGCGCGGATAACGCCCGTTATTTCGACACTGGGTGAGAAGGGGTTCCTACGGGCGCTGTGCTGTACAGAAAGCCATGGCAACAATCAGTGTCAGATAGAGAGCCCGATCTCAGCTTTTTGGACAGACCCTCTGAGAGTTCTCTATGCCCCAGATACCCTGGAAGTATTCACCTCACTGCCAGCACCCTGCCGGCACCACCCCACCCTGTGCTGGGTGCCTCTCCCTTTGATGACACACGGTCAACATATGTGCACACGGGTGTAAACAGAGTCGTGACTCTGTTGGTTAACTCAAAAACACCCCAGAAAGAGCAGCTACTCCAAAATTTGAGGCGAAAAGGCAGGGAGCTTCGCACCACAGCAATGGCTGCATAGCGGTCACCCTTGGTGGCTATTCCGCCTCAAACTTCGAGGGCTCTGCTTAAAGCAGTCTTGCATCCCACATTGGAAGGCTAGAGAAACAGAGACTGTTGTGTGGAGCCATGAACTCCTAGGCTATTGGAAATACAATGGTTGCGACTTAACCAACAGAGTCAGTCGTGGCCAAATTTGTCACGATTCTGTCACCCTATACAAAACTTCCAAGCACCTATGAAGCTATGGACGTTGAAGTTATAAGTTTTTTGTTGACGCAAGTAGGGTAGGAAGTATAAGATGCCGCGCATTCCCACACACGGCCCCGGCTTGGAGGACACTGCTAGCAGCTACTCCAAAATTTGAGGCGAAAAGGCAGGGAGCTTCGCACCACAGCAATGGCTGCATAGCGGTCACCCTTGGTGGCTATTCCGCCTCAAACTTCGAGGGCTCTGCTTGCTGAGCCTGGCCTCTTTTTTACAATCGTCGTCTACCACAAAGTAGCCAGGAAGCAAAAAAGCGGGCGGTTTCGCGCGAGCTTCTACGGGAGCAAAGCGGCGCAAGTGTAACTTTCCAGGGATGGGGGAATGGCGTTGCATATACCACTCTCTGTTCTCATCATTGGTGGGCTTGTCGGCATACTGGTCTTTGCCGTTAGCAGCGCATTCACAGTCTGGTTTCAGCGGAATCAGTCCGCCTCCGAGTTACAGGGACAGCCATCCTCTCTCTCAGCTTCGCTCCTCAAGTTAGCCATCAGCGTGGGTAGTGTGGTGGCTATCGTCTTCTGCTTAAACGCTATCCAACCGCACACTCTGCTCGACCAGGAAGGGCTCTTAGTGGGTAAAGACCTCTTGACTGTGCGTAGTCGGGCCGGATTTATCGCCGAATATCCCCTGCGAGATCCGGACAATACCGCAACCACAGAGTACATAGAGCAAGGGCAAGCCCTGGTTATTTTTCGCCGGAGTCCTGATCCCAAAGAACTTGCCGCAGCTTTCCAGCAAAGAGACAGCTTGCAGGAACAGCTCAACCTTGAGCGCACTCGACGTCCACCTATCGACCCAACGTTGCAAAACCAGCTCAATGCTCTGGAGAGACGACTAGACATTCTGACTCAGCGCCAGAAGGAACTGAGCAATCAGCAAGAAAATGCCCTCCGCGAAGAGGCGAAAAATAACCCTGCGGGTAATAGCGAATATCGACAACTCGAACAACAAGTTATCATGATTGATTCGGAACAGAAGCAGACGGCTCGCAACTTACAACACGCTTTCAATAAGCTGCGCAGCGCCGACATTGAGATGGGGATGCAGTCCGCCTCCGAAATGCGCGCACGGGGCTTGAGTTCACAGCGTGAAAAGAACAATCGCATTGTGGCCTACGATGACCTGCAGAGCAAGTTACATGGGTTAAAGGAACGTGCACGGCTCCTCGAGCAGGAGAAAGCGGCAATGCGGACAGGCTTTTCAGAAGTCCAACGCCGTATACGCGAGCAGCTCGCCAATATCAAGAAGGAGTTACTGGAAGTAAAAGCGGCCAAGCAGCAAACCACTGCCGAGCATGAGGACGTCTCCAAGCGTCTCCGGGCGGCGAGTGCGCATGAAGACGCAAGACTCTCGTCCCGTAGCCGCCAGTTAGAGCTGCAGCTAGCTGAGGTAGAGGCATTCATAGCAAGCCCTGAGTCACCAGCGTCTCTCACAGTGACAGCACCTTGGCCTGGCTATGTTGGCTACCGTGATCTATCGCCGGCCAGCCTACGACCCGACACAGGGCCGTTAGCCGTGATGTATAAACCAGGTCATATCTGGGTGGAGTTGCAGGCTCCGCTGAGCATAGCGCGTGACTTCACAAGTGCGAATACGAGCGTTCAATTATTCATTCACGACCCCTCTACCACTCCGCTCGCCTTTCTCGGTCACCTCGACAGGAAGCTGCCCTCGCCGGATGAGACGAAAGTTGACTTGCGTATTAGCACTAACCCACCGGCATTACTCGTCAGAAAACTCGCATTAGGTGAAGAAATTCAAGCCCGCGTGCACATCAGAAGCAAAGGCTTCGCCATAGCGAGCCTGCTCGAACAGATACCAGCGTCCCTGCTCACTAACCAGTTTTCCTTACCCCATGTCGGAGGACTCGTTGTCGTAATCATCGCGTCTCTCTGTCTTGTGCTTCTTGCAAGAAGGACATTGTATCATAGACGAAAGACTCTAAAGGAATCAACTATAAATAACACAAGAAATGTCCCTTTGATTGTCAGTAATAATAGACATTCTGGCAATAATAGTAGTTCTTACAGTCGTTCGCATACCAATGGATCAAAACTACCTGTTACCTATCTACCGAGAGAAGGAAAATTTATCTTCGATTTCACCGATACTTCTGTTGATCAATATGCGCCAAAGCTTGATCTCAGCCACCAAGAAGTCTCACACATAATAGAAAACATGGCGTTGCCCCAGATACAACGAGCCATAGAAGAACATAAAAAGATAACCCAAACAACGCAATCGTTGATCGAACACCAAAACCGGCATCCTGTAAATGGTACACCTGATTACAACTTTCAGCACTGGTTGGCCTTAGGCAGACAACTGAATCAGTCTATCATTACCAATGCTATTGATCTCACCTTGCTGGCCACCCTGCATCAGCAGCTGGCGCAACAGGGGAGTGGGGTAGCCCCGTTCATCGCCAGTGCGCTCAGCAAGGATATTCATGCTGACATGCTGCTCGGTTACAGCCTGGAACTGTGTGCCAAGCGGTTATCAGAGGTGCAGCATAAGGGTGAACTGGGACAGGCTATGTATGATCTGGCACGCGATCTTTGCGTGTTGCAGCTCTTCTTTCCGGCCTTGATCACACAGATAATCCCCAACTTACAACAGGGGCTTACCATAGCTATGCGCCTGGCTACTGCCGAAGTGGAGGCAGAGACAGAAGCAGACGCTTTACTTGTCATGCTGCAAGAGGTCTTGGCTTCTATCAGCAACAACCAGCGAGACACGAGCCTCCACATGGAGTAGCAGATGCTGGCAACGAACCGGCTTCAATAAGGGTACAGCGTGGACACAGCTCAGGCACGCGGCCGCCTGTCGAACGACAACTGTCTGCGCCCGCAGGGCGCAACATTCTGGTGTCTTTTGCTATGCACAATATCTCTAAAAACGGCCTGAGAGAACACACAACAATACCACATACCGAGGTTATCCACCACAAAAGACAATGCGCGTTTCTCCTGGTAGGATTAGTTGCCGTATTTATCATCGGGGGAGGGCAGTTTTATTATTTATTAGTCATGTCTGACGCCTTGAGACAGGTACAAGGTGTCACCTTCCAATTCAAGCTTCTTTTCCCAGTCTTTTTCTTTATTTTTACTCTTCTCACATTAGCAAGATATTGGCTCATCATGTTTTTCGCTTTTCTTGAAACTTCAAAGGTTGAAGCTTTTAATATTATCTTAAGATATAAAATGCCAAAAGTATCCATATTAGTGCCTGCACACAATGAGGAACATTGTATCGTCGAAACATTACAATCCTTAATACGCGTCGACTTTCCAAATTTGGAAATAATCTTGGTGGATGACGGCTCCACTGACAATACGTATGCGAAAGCAGAGCCATTTGCGGGTATGCATGCTGATAAAGTGATCAAAATATTCCGGAAGCTCCAAGGGGGGAAAGCGTCTGCCCTGAATCTGGCGTTTCGCTATTGTGTGGGAGAATACATCGTTTGTATGGATGCAGATAGTCAATTAGCTCCTGACAGTGTCCGTATGCTCTTACGACGGTTTATCCATGATAACATTGGGGCGTGTGCGGGACAGGTCGTCATTCGCAACCGGTGTAATCTCCTCACGCATCTGCAAGCCCTCGAATACATGCTGATGAACGGCACGGCACGCATGTTTCAAAGTTACTTTGCTTCCGTACTGATTGCTCCGGGGCCACTCACCATGTTCCGTCGTCGCGTGTTGCAGGAACTACAGGACCATTGGCGCTCGGAGAACCATGGCGGCGAGCTGCACCCTGGGAAAGTGGCTGGTCCATGGGAATCCGACACTTTTGCGGAAGACACCAAACTCTCGTTAAGCATTCTCACGAGTGGCGCTGACATTGTCTACGAGCCGGCCGCCTTGTGTTTCACCACAGCCCCGACTCAGGTGCAAAAGCTGTTGCATCAGCGGTATCGCTGGAACCGCGGAAATATCCAAGCCGCACGACGCACTTGGCGGCGTTGGTGCCAGAACCCTTCTCAACGCCCAAGCTTCGGCATTTGGCTCATTGTGTTCATTATCGAATCTATCCTGTGGTCGATCCTGGATATCCTAGGACTCAGCATGTTCTTGCTCCTCATGATGACATCAGGAGGGTTTGGACCTGCCTATATGTGGTACCTTCTGCTTTTATTAGTCGATATGAATGCAGTGGCCTTTTGTGCGACAAACTCTTACCACTCCTATGGGACTATCCTGTTTGTGCCAGTGTATCGAACGTACTTCGGGCTCCTACTTCAGGTGAATGCGTTATTTGCCTTGTTTGATGAACTCAAAGACCGCCGTATGCACTGGTGAACTCTAGATGAGGACATCTATGCTTATTTACGTTTACTGCTGGGTCGTCCTTGCACTTCATGTGTTCGCCTCGATCTGCTCTGCCGGCCCACGTTTTCATCGGATAGCGTATATCCATGTTGCCACAGACGATTGGGCGCAGTACCAACAACTGTTTGATGGGACCTATACGCACCTCATTACTGCCTTTCTAGTGCCAGACAGTACCGGGCAACTCCTGGCAGTCGATGCGGCGCAGTCGTTTCCCCTGCCCCTGATTCACAAAGCCCAGGCAGCAGGGACACGTGTGCTCGTCGCTATCGGCGGGGCCTCCGTCAGTTATCAGATTTATCTGGACATTGCCAGGAATCCTTCGGTGCGCCAGCGCTTTATCCAGAACGTCATCCGATTCGTGTACGAGCATGGATACGACGGGGTGGACCTCAATTTCGAGGGCTGGTTTGAAGGTCTCACGCCAGCGCAGCGCGATGAGGGCAATGGTCTGATGCGAGAACTCGCCCGAGCCGTGAAGTCCAGGAGTGCGTCCAGCCACGTAACCGTCCCGCTTGCGCCCCTGTACTGGCTCCCGATAAGTGCAGATTGTGTACTCGTCAATTCACCTTGGATCGATATGGCCCATCATATGAGTTATGACTTTGATGTGGGGAGCAGCGGTGCAAACGGTCCTTGGCGGGTCGCTGGCACCCAGCAATATCTCTACCCTGGATATGCCGTCACCGAACGCTCCGTGTGGGGTGCCTTACAGTATCTGCTGCACCAGGGTTGCCACGCAGACAAATTGGCCGCCGGGATCCCGTTCTACAACACAGCGAAAGAACCTTGGGAAGCCATCGAACATCGTCATGACTGGCGACACGTGCCCCTGCACCCCCAGTTTTTGGAAAAAGCTGATCCCCGCAGCGGCGTATGGGTGACGGATCCACAGGCTGTGGCCGCCAAAGTACAAGCGTACCAACAACTTGGTCTCGCTGGCGTGCTCGTGTGGCAAGTGGGCCAGGAAGGGACTTCCGCAACGTTGAGCAGGGTGTTGCTGGCAGCAGCTCTCGGCCGTGCATTGCCAGATGACGTGCCTGTTGCTCCGTCCCCGCTATCCAGCGCATCGCCTCGGCGTGATGTTGCTGCCTCGCCACTGGACAGCCAAGCGCACGAAGCGATGACGCAGCTCACGGTCCGTTCTGATTGGGGAAGCGGGTATTGTGCAGATGTGCAGGTGAGCAATCCGCATACATCTTCTCTGTTATGGCAGGTCTCCTTAACGGTCAGCGATATGATCACGACGCTATGGGATGCCGTGTACACGCAGCAAGGCAATGCGGTTATCGTCAGAGGTGTGGCGTGGAACAGGATATTGGCTCCCAGGCAATCGACCGTCTTCGGTTTTTGTGCGACGCATCAGCAATCCATAGCGCGATAAAAATCTTGGAGGGTTTCAACCAAGTGGCGATTTCCGGTAGTGTTCCTTTAACGGGTAGCTCCGTACTTAACCGCTTGTCATTACCCAAAACTTTGTAACTCTTTGATGAGATAAGAGTTACAAAAAAGAGTCTAGGTGATCTTTAAGGTATAACTGGTTGCGAGTTTTCCGTAATGTAGGAGCTTCTCGTATTGGCCAAAGGAGAAGGCAACAGCGGCATGCGAGAATGGTGTGGACAGAAAAATGCAGAGGGCTCTGTGGCAGAGCATGGCACAAGATGGAGGTGATCGCAGGGTTTTTTGGCTCCAGTGCTTGGGCTGAACTGCCCGTGCATGGAGCAGCTTTCTCCCACTACTTCAAGAAGTTAGCTCAATGTGCAAAACTCGCAACCAGTCATAACGCCCCCGCAAAGCGGGGGGCTTGACGGTTGTGAGCAGCCCTAAGGGCTGCCAGGGTCCTTTGTCACGTTGTTAGAACTCACCTGACTCATCCGAACCTTGGGCGTCGAGCTGCTCCTGACGCTTGATATAGG
>JBMDXC010000372.1:0-3779 GCA_048594805.1 Candidatus Entotheonellaceae bacterium
GAAGGTGTTTCAGAGCTGTGGATTTCATCTCAGACTAACACTCCAAACTCATATCGATTGATGAAGAGGCCAATCACCAAATCATGCATGCGTTCCGTCTTCGAAAAACAGAGCGTCCGGCGTACTAACCGCTTGATCCGGGTCCGCAGATGAATGTGCTGGCTCTCGATCTTCTGCGTGTGTGCCTTCCCGATCGTGTGCTGCTCTGCCTCCAGATGCCGCTCGTAGGCACCCCAGCCGTCTGTGAAATAGCGCGTGATACCAAACGGGTTCAACAGCTGCTGGAGCCACAGGAAGACGTCGTCTTGCCGTCGTCCGAACACATAGGCCAAGACCTTGCCCGTGTGGTGATCAATGGCGTACCATAACCAGCGCGGATTGGCTTTGCTGCGCACGTAGCTCCACATCTCGTCGAGCTCGGAGCTGAGTCCATGACGCACCTCCAGCGCATCCGCACGCCATATCTCCACCTCGACCTGCTCGGGATGGAGGTGCTGCAACACGTGCTGATTCACCGCTTGCAGGTCAGGTGCCTTTTTTTTAATTCGTTGAGCACCGTGGTAGGGCTGACGTGCAACACGCGCGCGGTATCGCGGATGCCACTGGCGTTCAGGGCCATATCCACGATCTGTTGCTTCACCGCAGGCGATTGACCGGCGTAGGAATAGTCGAGCAGAAAGGTCCGTCCGCGCCCCTCGAGGCACGCGCGGCACCGATAGCGTTGTTTCCCTTCAGGCGACAGACCATGTCTCACGATATCGGTCCCATGACAGTAGGGACAATGCAGCACTTGGGTAATCATGGTTCTCCCCACAAAACTGGTAGCGCTCGTCCTCAACAGAGGATATCAGATCCACAGCTTTGAAACACCTTCTCTTGCATCAAGGGCCTCCGGCTGTGTACGGGCCCACGGTATCTTCCCCGGCAGATAGAAGGGCACGAAGATACAACTCTTAAGACTGCCCGGCATGAGTGCCGGGAGCTTCCCGGGGAAGATGTGTACATGCTGGACTTATGCCACGCCCCGCCCATCCACATTGCTTCAGCCTCATAGATCGCGCTATGATAGGCTAACCCTGGTGCCACGGCAGCGCTCGACGGCATCAAAACGATTATACAAGTCCCACCTCCTGGAGGGTAGCGAGCATGCTCGATCGTTTCAAAGTACCACTTGAAGACCAGGTACATGTGTCAGATGCGGCCTTACGAAAAACCGTCGCCGCTATTTTCGAGAAATGCAATTTGACCCCGGAAGACGCGGCCATTGGGGCGGACGTCCTGGTCACCACGGACTTGCGTGGGGTCGAGAGCCATGGCGTGTCCAACATGCTGCGGACCTATGTCCAGAGCTATCAGAACGGCAACTACAACCCGCGGCCGAACT
The DNA here is from genome assembly GCA_048594805.1 of Candidatus Entotheonellaceae bacterium. Taxonomy (GTDB): domain Bacteria; phylum Tectomicrobia; class Entotheonellia; order Entotheonellales; family Entotheonellaceae; genus SXND01. Next base: position 1,385 of record JBMDXC010000372.1, read on the forward strand.
GGCGTATTGTGCGGGAGTCACCCAGCACCGCCACGATCGACGGCGATGGTGGACTCGGGGTCATCCTCGGTCCCAAGGCCATGCGCATTGCTATCGACAAGTCCAAGGCCGTCGGTGTGGGCATTGTCACCATGTACAACGGGCGTCACCTGGGAGCGGTGGGGCACCACGCCATGCTGGCAGCGCAGGAAGACATGGTGGGGATGTGTATGACCGCCACCCAGCCCAGTGTCGTCCCGACCTTTGGCGCTGAACGGCGCTTCGGCACCAATCCTATCTCGATTGCTGCCCCGGCGAATCATCAGCCAGCCATACTGTTCGATGTGGCCACCTCGGCCGTGGCCGGGAATAAGATCGGACTGGCCACCCGCGTCGGATCGAACTTGTTACCGGGTTGGGTGGCAGACACCGAGGGCAATCCGATCATGGAGGAAACGCCTGTGCGGCCACGCGGGCAGTATATGCAATTGCCCCTGGGTGGGACACGGGAGCTGGGCTCACACAAAGGCTATGGCCTGGCCCTCATGGTGGAAACCCTGTGTACCATGCTGTCAGGGACATTGCCCTTTGGTATGGAACGCGACACTGGCTATAAGCACTTCTTCGCGGCGTATAATATCTCGGCATTTACGGACGTTGACATTTTTAAGGCGAATATGGACCAGATGCTCGAATGGCTGCGGGAGACCAAGCCAGCGGCAGGGCAGGAGCGTGTGCTATACCCCGGACTCCTGGAATACGAGGAAGAACGGGAGCGGCGAGAGCACGGTATCCCGCTCCACAAAGAGGTCATCCAGTGGTTTGAGAAGATCACCAACGAATTAGGCGTCCCACCACTGCAAACGCGGTAGGGCAGACGCAGGCGACCTCTTCGGCTCCCTCGCTCTCCAGGCGAGGGTTTTATCATAGAGTGAGGGGCTTTGGCCCATCCCACGGTCCGCACGGCCCCTCACCATAAGCGTGAACTTACCGTTCTTTCCCTGGGCTCCATGCCTTCTTTATGCCGCCTGTGGCTATTTGCCAGGGCTTGTATAGGCTCGCTGGTCCAGCCGGGTGCGCACAGTAGATGCCTGATGCCCCGACGGCGTGGACGACTGGATAGAAAGCGATGCAAATGGGGGAGGCACGCCCAGCGGTCTCCCCGGTGGATGAGGCGAGCATCGAGGCCAGTGAGCGGGCGATCACGGATTTCCTCATGGACTTCAAGGCGCACTACGGGGCGGAGAAGGTACATGTCCTCGCACACAGCATGGGCAATCGCGGCCTGCTGCGCGCGCTGCAACGGATCGCGGCGCAGACGCTGGGCCGGGTGCAGTTCAGCCAGATCTTCCTCGCCGCGCCAGATGTGGACCGCGATTTGTTTCTCGACCTCGCCCGTCTCTACCCGGACACGCCGAGCGCACTGCGCTGTATGCCTCTAATGGCGATCTGCCGGTGCATCTCTCCGCGAAGCTGCACGACGCGCCGCGCTGCGGATACTGCATACCCTACACCGTGGCTCTCGGTATTGACACGGTGGCCGTGCCGGACTTTGACGTCGATCTGGGCCACGCGTACTGCGCCCAGGCGGAGGCGTTGTTGCTTGATATCCACGATCTCATGCGCCACAACGAGGCTCCGGCGCAGCGGCAGCGGATCACACCGGCGGTATATGAGGGCACAGCTTTTTGGAGGCTGAGGAGGTAAGGTGGTAGAATGCCAACGGCAAGCATGCACTGATAGCGAGTTTCGGAGCAGGCTCATATGGCGAAGAAAAAGAGACTTGGTAAGCTACCGCCGCGCTACTCGTTCATTCTGAATCCCTATGCAGACGTGCGCCTCAGCAAGTGCCCCCGGTGCCAGAAACTGACTTACCTGCGGAAATTTGCCCTCTTCATTCACATCGACAAGTGGGGGCCGATGGCGCTCGGTAAGACCTGTCGTTACTGCTCGCGTTGCGAGTTGATCATGGCGCACCAGGATGAATTAGAGGCAGAGATGGCACACAGCCTCAGTCAGATTGCACCTGAAGTCATAGGCAATGAGTATCTGGTGTTGGGGACGATAGACAAGAAGGTCTGGAAGCAGGGGCTAACAGGCGATGGCGGGCAACTCGGTGAGATACTGCAGCATATGGCCGATTTCAAGCGGGTGCTGAAGCTGGAAGTGGAACCGGCTGGGTGGTACCCTGCCGAGCACGACAAGCCCCGATAGAGGGGCGCCTGAGATGACCTAAGAGCCGAGCGTCGGCTCGGTCAAACATACTGCAGGCCGCACTTTGGTTGCCGACAAGTGGTCGCATGGGAAAGGCACCAGAACGACCTTACCCTTGCTCATAAAACGGTTTCCCATCGGCCCTTGTGTAGATGTCTTCATCGGGTTCTTTGAGGAAATCGAAGGCCGGGTTGCTCGCTGC
>JBMDXC010000373.1:0-19689 GCA_048594805.1 Candidatus Entotheonellaceae bacterium
TTGTATGGCGAGTTCACCTGAAGAAGGAGCCTGAGCGATGTATGGCACTCCGCCCCTGAAATGTCAGATTTGTCACACTCTCGTCACCTCTAATCAACCATTCATGCTGGATTCTGGCGAGGTTTATCACTATGACTGTTACGCAATGCGATGCCGCCAATTGGCAGAAGCCGAAGCCAAAGCTGCCGCCGCACTTGCGGAGATATGCGCGGAGAGCGACCCCTCTGCCTCCCAAGTTCCATAAGCTCCGATAATGGTTGAGAGCCCATACGTGTTGGAGTTGCCTTGGTCCCGCCATTCTGCCACAATGCCCACCATCTATCTATTGCTCGTGGACAGCCGAAGGCTATAAGGGGTGAGGAGAGCTTGCATGCGCGAGAATCGGATCAAGCGGAAATTGCAAGAAGGACAGCCCGCCACCGTGGTGTCAGGGCATGCGAATACGGACATGATCGACTTTCTGGGGCAGTTTGGCTTCGACGGCATCTGGCTTGAGGGCGAACACGGGCCGCTCAGCTGGGAGCAGATCGGTGATATGTCACGCGCCTGTGATCTGTGGGGCATGACCTCCGTGACCCGGGTGAACAAGAACGACCCAGGTATCATCATGCGCGCTCTCGATCGAGGCACCATGGGTATTGTCGTGCCGCACGTCAATTCGCGGCCGGCGGCTGAACAGGCCATGCAATCAGCAAAGTATGCGCCCATGGGCTATCGTGGGATGTTTGGTGGGCGCCAGTCGTATGGGGTGCCTGACTATTTTAAACGGGCCAACGATCAGACCATGGTCGTGGTGCTTATTGAAGAGATCGAGGCGGTCCATAATCTGGCCGATATCCTCACGGTGGATAACATTGACGTGTTCTTTGTGGCGCCCTCGGATCTGGCGCAAACCATGGGGCATATTGGCAATGCCGCGCATCCCGAGGTGCAGGCGGTCATCGACAAAGCGCTGGCGCAAATTATTGCCGCTGGCCGCACCGCTGGGACCCTGGTCAATGATGACACTGTCGAGCGTTACCTGGCTGCCGGGGTGCGCTTCTTCATGACTGGCTGGACTAACTGGGTAGCGCAAGGGGCCAGAGCGTATCTGCAGAAGGTCGCGGCTAAGAGCTAACATTGAGGATGACGCATGATTCGTGAAGCCTATGAGAGCGCTGCAAAGTGGTTTGTCAATACTGTGGAGCAGATAGGAGCCACGCAATGGGAGCAGCCAGGGTTGGGGGTGTGGACGGTGCGTGACCTGGTTGGGCACACCAGCCGGGCTTTACTCACCGTCGAGCTGTATCTCGCACAACCTGCAGCTCAGCGAGAGGTCATCCGGCCCGTGGATTACTTGCTCCGCGCTCAGGCAGGGCTTGCCGATCCAGCGTCTGTGGCCGCACGTGGACGTGCGGCTGGAGTGGCTCTCGGCCCCGATCCTATTGCAGCTGTGCGGGATATTGCGGCCCGGGTATTAGCGCAAGTGAAAACTGCCTCAGATGACGTCCTGGTGAGCACACCTGTAGGGGGTATGCGTCTAATCGACTATCTCCCCTCACGCATTTTTGAGCTTGCCGTACATACCCTGGACATTGCTGCGGCTTTGCCAGTCATGGTGACCTTGCCTGAGCCCGTGGCAGCAGTGGCGTTACACCTGCTGGCTGACCTGGCTCTACAACCCGATAAAGCCGCTGCCTTGCTCCTGGCAGCCACAGGGCGACGCGCCTTGCCCGCCGGCTTTTGGGTGCTGTAACAGGGGAGCTGCTTTGTCAGGGGGTGCGCGGGATAAACTCCACCCGCCCGGTTTGCGGGTGCAGCTGGATGCTCACCTGTCCTGAGAGGACGGCTAACAGTTCCTGGCCGACGAGGGCACCCCGCCACCCTTCCAGGATGGGGCTGCCCTCTGTGGCTAAACGCCCCTGCCGATACCGCCGTACCAGGGTCTCCAAATCCGTCCGACTGGCAATAAAGGCCGACGAAAGTTTTTCCCGGGCGCAGAGAGCTTTGAGGCAAGCTTCGAGGACTTTCACGATGAGCTCTTCCGCTGGCGTAGGGCCGCGGCCATGCAGGGGTTGCGGACGGGCGTTTTCCGGCACGGCCAGCCCCTGAGCGACAAGATCCAGAAGCGCGCTACCAGAGCGCTCGAGCTCACGCGTAGGAAAGCCGCGCAGGCGTTGCAACTCATTGAGTGTGCGTGGAGCTTTGCGGGCCACCTCTACGAGCAGTTCATCGTGCAGCACACTGCCCGGTGGTCGGTCGCGCTGACGGGCTTCACGATCGCGCCAGATGGCCAGCTCCCGGAGGATAGCTAGCCCCTGGGACGAGAGCGTGTTGCTCCGCCGTATACGGCGGAAAAGCTTTTGCGGATCACGCTGATACAGCGCCGGGTTGGCGAATTTACGGCATTCTTCGAACAGCCAGGTTGTTCTCCCCATCGCTTGCAGGCGTTGCGCAAGCGCGTCATGCAAGGGCAGCAAATAGCGCACATCGTCGAGTGCATAGGCGATCTGGGCTGGCGACAGCGGGCGTTGCAGCCAGTCCGAATAACTCTCCCCTTTACTGAGTGAGACGCCCAAGAGCTGGTCGACGAGACGCGCGTATGACAATTGATCGCCCAGGCCTACCAGGGCCGCCGCTATCTGCGTATCGAAGATATTTTCGGAGAGAATCCCCGCATGCCAGTGCAGTATTTCAGTGTCCTGACCGGCAGCATGTAAGACTTTCAGCGTCTGCGGTGACTTACACAGTTCGAGGAGCGGTGCAAGGTCGTGCACCTCCAGCGGATCGATAATCGCGCAGGTATCACTCACGGCCATTTGAATCAGTGCCAGACGTGGCACATAGGAATGTTCGCGAATAAATTCGAGATCTAAGGCGAAGCGCCCCTCAGCTTGTGCCTGGGCACAAAGGCGGCGCAGGGGGGCTGCAGTGCGTATATACATAGGCGCTTTCTGTTGGTGCAACATGCAAAGAAATCCGATGGACTAGCACAAGAACGCCCGAAACATTCTTACGTACGCTGCGGCATCAGGATAGCATGTTCGCAGGCAAAGGTGTATATCAGGCTTGCGAGCCTCCCGCTGTCGCAGTCCGTGGAGTGTATCCCCCCCAGAACCAGCGCAGAGTAGCCGGGAAATTCTGCGCAAAATTATAGAGATGTACGACCTTTTCGTACGCTCGGCGCCGTATGATGGCGCGTTGCGCCTCGGATAAGTTGAGGATCTGCTGCAATGTCTGCCCCATGGTTTCACATGATAATGGCTCAATAAAGAAGCCAGTCACTCCATCCTCAATCTGGTCAACAAACCCGCCGACGCGGGAGGCCGCGACAATAGGCCCCTGCTGACGAGCCCACAGCGCTACCTCGAGGGGAATATTCGAGAACGTCTCTTGCCGCGAAGGCACCACGACTATGCGGGTGCGTGGCCATTGGCATAACGCTTGAGGTAACTCCCGGGTAAAGACTTTGACATGCGTGGCCGCAATGCGGTGCGTGGCCAGCAGATGGTCGTAAGTGTTTTGGTAGTCGTCGTTGATATACGGGACAGAAATCAGGACAAAATGACAGCGCTCACGCACTGCGCTGAGGGCTGCGATGAGCGTCTCAAAGCCTTTAAGGGGTGTGGCTCTGCCAAAAGCGACAACCAGGTCCCTATCGAACGGCACGCCGTAGAGCTGCAAGATGGCACGGACTTGCCGTTCTGTCAGCAAGGCGAATTCGGTATCCTCAACCAGAATACTGGATGTATATGGCGCGAACGTGGCCCCCTGGAGGTGATAAAAATCTTGCAGGTGGGCCGTGAACGAGGGACAGAGATCCGCAATCGCCACATTGGCTGCGGAGCACGCCAGGGCTAATCCCTCTCGCTCCCAGGTCATCTCGGTGATATCTGGGGCTGCGGCATTGCGGATAAATGCCGTGCTGTAGAGCACCAGCAACACTTGCACACGCTGGAAGACGTCAGGAGCCAGACGGGCCATATACAGCGGTGTCTGCAGCCAGGGCTGATCGATGGGCATGATCAGGCAGCGGTCATACATCCTACACTGTTGCAGGAGCAGTTGCGCCGCTTCGGTACAGAGCGTATGCCACCTTGCCACATCCCAGAGGTCGTCTTCAGGTCGTGACTTGTACGAGATAAAGTGGAGCTGTCCGCCCAGAGCCATCAGACGCTCGTGCTGCGTCTGCAGGAACTGCGGATCGTATCCCCACGTGGCGTCATCAGGGTGGGGACACACCACGTGCAGATGGATCGGTCCATACTGGCGTTCGAGGGCTGGCTGTAGGCGCTCCAGACCATGCAGCAAGAGCTGCATCTGCGTACCTATGCCATTGGTAAAGTTATAGATACCGTTATATGTCAGATAGAAAATAGCCTTGGGCATGTCACACCAAAGGTCATGGCCTCCCCTTGTGATGTCCTGGAGCACCCGTATCGCTTCTGAGAAGTTGACATTACTAATATGTAGCGCAGTGAGCGGAGAAAGGAAAGGGGCAATCAATTCGCCTGTGACTCCCTCTGTCGCATTCTGGTATGATAAGACTTTGGATGGAGACGTCCAGGAGTACAGGCAACAGGCGCGACAGGCGAGGGAGCACCATGGCGTACATAGAGCAACGGGGTGAGCGGTTGGCGTTCTATCTTATGGACGTTGAGCAACAGCACGAAGCGTTTGCGCGGGACGTTGCCCGGGGCCTAGCGGCACCTCAAAAAGCCCTTCCGGCCAAGTACTTTTATGATGAGCGCGGTTCGCAGCTCTACGAACAGATCTGTGCCTTACCCGAATATTACCCGTACTGGGCTGAGCGTGACATCTTGGCCACGTATGCCGCCGAGATATACGCGGACATTGGGCACGTGCCCCTGGTCGAGTTCGGGTCTGGGAATGCCGCCAAAACACGCCATCTCCTCACGGCATACGAACGCACTGGCCGACCGTTTCTGTACTGTCCGGTAGATATTTCCTGTACTGCATTGGAGGAATCAGCCCAGAAGTTACTGGCCGAATACCCCCACCTCTCAATTCGTGCCATACACGCTGACTTTGCTGGCAATCCTGGGGTCATTCGGGCCTTGCGCCTGGAGAAAAAAGCGCTGGCGTTTTTTGGCTCCAACCTTGGCAACTTTACCCGAGAAGAAAGCCTTGACTTCGTACAAGGGATGGCGGGGTTGATGGGACCAGAGGATGTCTTCCTGCTTGGTGTTGACCTGAAAAAATCCCTTACGCTGCTCTTGCCGGCGTACGATGATGCTCAGGGCGTGACCGCCGCCTTCAATCTGAACTTACTACACCGCATGAACCGTGATCTCGGGGCCAATTTTCACGTACAGGCCTTTGCCCATCTTGCCCTTTACAACGAGGAGCACGGACGCATCGAGATGCACCTGCGCAGTCGCTGGGCGCAGCACGTGACCATTGCCAGAACGGCGCAGACTATCGCTTTTGCCGCTGGTGAGACCCTGCATACCGAAAATTCGTACAAATATTCCATCGAGGATATCCGCACGCTGGGGCGACACGCCGGCTTGACCCTGAGCCGCACCTGGTTCGACCGACAGCACTACTTTGTCCTTGGCCTGTTCCGTCGTGCGCGCTAAGGCGATGCCGGCGCGAGGGGGCGATGAGGCGACATCTTCTCCCCCCGCTCTTCTCGCCCACGCGTTGGTTCAGCGCGCTGTCACACTGGCCACTGATGGCCCATCATAGCTATAGTCAGAGCGACACCGTTGCATCATGGCGCGCATGTCCTGCCGCAACTCTTCACAGGTGGGGCGCCCGACAAACCACCAGCCGTTGTAGATATTGTGGATGGTCAGATCGGGCAGCAGGGAAAACGTGTAGGGCAGGGCCACCATGCCGCCTTTGAAATCCGGATCAACGATCTCGGCCATATCGAGTTCGATAATGGCCTTATGTTCGTAGTCGCTCAGGAAGGTAAAAGTGGCGCCCAGGCCAATACGAAAAGCGTCGGTGATCTCGGGAGGATCGGTACTGACCACAGCAAGATGGCAATAGTTGACCCGCAGTTCATCTTGCAGTTCCATAAGGTGCCGCACCTGGCACGCGCATTTAGGTCACCAGTACCCCCGGTAGAAACTTACGATGAGCGGAAAACCGCTGGCGAGTTCGGAAAGCCTGACGGGCTGCTTACGATGGTCTGGCAAGACCAGGTCAGGGAAGCGCTTGCCAATGATGAGATCGGGATGCATAAACGTCTCCTCTCTGACACACGTCGTGTCTAGGGCAGAACGATCATTGGGTAGCGCACATCTTACTGTGCTCCGGGGGAGTGACGCAAGGGAGGAGCGTGATGCCTCAAGATTCCTCTTCCACTGCCGATAAGTGAGAGCAAGTGCCTGCTGAGGAGGGGCTTGAAGTAGCGCGCACGATACCGAGAGAGTACCAGAGGGGAAGTCCGTGGGTTTTGTTGGGATGCTTGTAGTGCTTGGGGCTGTCCTGGGTGGGTACATGATGCATGGGGGCGAGGTTGGAGTACTGATCCAGCCGTCCGAGTTCATTATCATCCTTGGCGCAGGTCTGGGCTCGGTATTGATTTCGACACCAATAAAAGTCGTGATACAAATCCTGCAATCGCTCACCAAAGTGCTGGCTGGCGCCACGGTCTCGAAGGCACAGTACTTCGAGCTGCTCAGCGTGATGTATGAGCTGTTCCAGATGGCCCGCAAGGACGGACAGCTGGCCCTCGAACCACACATCGAAGATCCGGAAAAAAGCAGCCTTTTTACGAAGTATCCCGGTTTCATTAAAAATCACCACGCGGTCCATTTTCTCGCTGATACGGTGCGGGTCATCCTGGCCGGCGGCGTTGCTCCGCACGACCTTGAGGCACTGATGGATACAGACATCGAGACACACCACGAAGAAAGCGTACAACCGTCTACAGTCCTGTCGAAAGTAGGGGATGCCATGCCTGGCCTGGGCATCGTCGCCGCTGTGTTAGGCATTATTATCACCATGGGCGCAATCAACGGCCCACCGGAAGAAATTGGCCACAAAGTCGCTGCCGCTCTGGTCGGCACGTTTTTGGGGATCCTGGTGTCCTATGGTTTTCTCCAGCCCATCGCGGCAGCTATTGAGAACATGAATAATAACGAGGCACGCTACATCCTGGCGTTGAAAGCGGGGTTGCTCGCCTTTGCCAGTGATGCCCCACCGATCGTGGCGGTGGAGTTTGCGCGCCGCGCTATTTTTTCTGACGTGCGTCCCAGTTTCAAAGAGATGGAAGATGCGTTCCGGAACAAGAAATGAGGCAGTATGGCAGAATTACGTGGTCAAGCAATATCGGTCATTAAGAAGGTTGTGAAGAAAGGACACGGTGGACACCACGGGGGCGCGTGGAAGGTGGCCTACGCCGATTTTGTCACGGCGATGATGGCCCTGTTCATGGTGTTGTGGATCATTGGCCAGAGTAGCAAAGAAGCCAAAGAGGCCATCGCGGACTATTTTCGCCATCCAGGGATTTTCACGACGACGGGTGCCAGCGGGCGCAAAATCGTGCCGATTGTGCCAGCTCCCACACCGAGTGGCGAGAGCGGGTCGTTCAATATGCTCCCCACCAAACCACCGCAAGAGGCGCTCACAGACATCCTACACCGGCAACAGAAAACGCAGGAACAGACCTTCACGCAGGTGGGTGAGCATCTGCAGGCACGCCTGGCGACTCTGCCAGAATTACAGCGGCTCAGGGACCAGGTGTCTATCGACATAACCGATGAGGGACTCCGTATTGAACTCCTAGACAAGGAAGGATCATCCTTCTTCGAGGTTGGCAGCGCCCAGTTCAGAAGCGAGACTATACCTGTGTTGCGTGCAATTGCAAATGAGATCCGTCATCTGCCAAACGCGGTGGTCATCGAAGGCCATACCGATAGCCGACCGTTCGCGCTCGCTTCCAGCCGTTCCAACTGGGAGCTGTCGACCGATCGCGCCCACAGCGCCAGACGTCTTATGGAAAATTTCCAAGTGCCGGCCACACAGATCGCCCACGTGCGCGGCTATGCCGACCGCAAGCTACACTATCCTGACCAGCCTTATGACGTACGCAATCGGCGCATCAGTATTGCCATCCTCTACAACAAGATGTGAGCGACAGGCGCTTGACAGTGCAAAGTCACTGCTGTTATGGTGTGCCACTAGCCCTAGAGGTCACATGTTCCGCGAAGGAGGCAGCCATGACTGTTGTGCGGCGTCAGTGGCGATGGACGGTGGGCGCCCTGTGTGCCCTCATGGTGTTTGCCATGTGGATCAGCCCGGGCAGGGCAGCAGAATTCCGTATTGCTGTCGGCGTTGACCCTGATACCCTGGACCCCGTACAGCTGACCACCACGACCGTCGGGAACATCGTGGACTATATGGTCGAAACGCTGACCAAAATCGTGCCTGATGGAAGTATCCAGCCCGCCCTGGCCGAGAGCTGGTCAGTGTCACCTGACGGCTTACAGTATACGTTCAAGCTGCGTCAGGGCGTGACCTTTCACGATAAGACTCCCTGCAATGCCGAGGCCGTCAAGTGGAATTTTGACCGACTCAAAGACCCGGACGTCCGCGTACCTGGTCGGGCCTCCTACCCTATCGCCCAGACCGACGTGGTTGACCCTGCCACCGTGCGGGTGACGCTCAAGCGGCCATATGTCCCTTTTATTAGTGCCCTCTCCGGCGGTACGGCTGGTATCCTGTCACCAGCGTCAGCAGAGCAGTATGGCAATACCTACAAGAACTATACGCACCCCATCGGCACCGGGCCATACGGCTTTCAAGAGAGAAAGAAGGGCGAGAAAATCACTGTCAGCAAGTACGCCAACTACTGGGGACGCAAGCCACACTACGATCAGGTAGTGTTCCGCATTGTGCCGGAGGCCGCCACGCGTGAGAGTCTGCTGCTCGCCGGCCAGGTCGATTTGATCATTTTACCGCCTATCGCCGATCTGCCAGCCCTGCAGCGCAATAAAGCTGTGAAAGTTCTGATGGCACCCAGCGACCGTACTATTTTCATGGCGATCAACACGCAAAAGCCCCCGCTCAACAATGTCAAAGTGCGGCAGGCCCTGAATTACGCCATAGATAAACAGGCCATTATTGATCATGTGCTCTTTGGTGCCGCAGATCCCATGGACGCACCTATGGCCCCGAGCCTCTTTGGCTATTGCAAGGCGGGCACCTATGAGTTCGATCAGGCGAAGGCCAAACAACTCCTGGCAGAGGCTGGTGTGGCTCCAGGGACGCAGCTCTCCTTGCTGCACCCTACAGGGCGCTATGTGCAAGATAAGGAAGCTACGCAGGCACTCGCCGGCTATCTGCGCGAGGTCGGGCTCGAGCCCCGACTCCAGACCATGGACTGGCCTTCCTATATCAGCACGATCAACACGCCGCTCGACAAAGGGAATACTACCCAGTTGCACTATCTCGGCTGGGCCCCGGGTTTTCTCGATGCCAGCCAGCAGATGCTGCAATTTCTGTCCTCCTACGCTCCACCCCACGGCTTAGCGACGACGTTTTACAATAACCCGCAGGTTGACGCCTGGATCAACGCCGCCGCGGAAGAGAGCAGCCCTGAAAAGCGCCAAGAATTTTACTGCCAGATCGCGAAACAGGTCTGGCACGATGCGCCGTGGCTCTTCCTCTGGGTGCAGCACTTCCCGATAGTCTATTCTGCCAAGGTGACTGGCGTCGGCTCTCTGCCTAATGAAAAATTTGAGGCACTCTACGCACAGCCGGCGCAGTAGCGGGCGTGCACCAGGCAACCCCCATCAGACCCGCACCATCTAGCCGGGCTAGCAAGCTATCACGGCGCATTTCGTGAGACATCCAGGATCAACAAACGCGCTGGGCAAGCCAGTCGTGCTGATGTGTAAGTTCTTGCAGTGGCACGCTTGCATGTTGTACTCTACTGCGGTCTACACAGCCTGGGATAAGTCATGCACAGCCTGCAGCCGCTCAGGCTGCTCTACAGTGACATTGGGCGGAAGACCTCTCCTCTCTCCCAGACAGACACGCTGGTGATGCGGTCCTGTGGCCGGTGCAGACAGGGCGCATGCGTGTAAGGCTGCGGTGGGTGTATTGTAGGATAGACGATATTAACAAACAAAAACAACGAGGTGGGCGGTGGACAATCAGTGTGATGTGATTATCGTTGGCGCCGGCAATGCCGCTCTGTGTGCGGCAATTGCGGCGCGGGAACAGGGCGCGAGTGTGCTCGTGTTGGAAAAAGCGCCGGAGTATTTTCGCGGTGGCAACACGTATTTCACTGGTGGCATCATCCGTTGTGCTTATAACGGTATCGAAGACATCAAAAATCTCATCCCGGATATGTCGCCTGAAGAAGAAGCCTCCGTGGATGTCGGGCAATATACCGAGGATCAATTCTACGATGATCTCATGCGCGTCACCAACGGTCTGGCTGATCCGGAATTGGCCCAGATGCTCGTCTCCGAGTCATTCCCAACGTTAAAATGGTTGCAAGAGCACGGGGTGCGCTTTGTCCTCGCCTTTGGGCGGCAGGCCTTCAAGCGTGAGGATAAGTACTATTTCTGGGGTGGCTTGTTAGTCGAAGCCGTGGGTGCCGGCAAGGGCCTCTCAGACCAGCAGTTTGCGGTGGCGGAGCGGCTCGGAGTGGAGATGTGTTATGCGACCAAAGGGGTACGTCTGCTGCAAGACCAGCGGGGCCGCGTCATCGGTGTGACCGTACAGGGGCCAGATGGCTTCGCAGATCTGCACAGCAAAGCGGTCATCCTGGCCTGTGGTGGCTTTGAGGCCAACGCCGAGATGCGCACTCGCTACCTGGGACAAGGCTGGGAACTGGCCAAGGTGCGCGGCATCCCCTACAACACCGGCGATGGGATCCGTATGGCCCTGGAGATCGGGGCGCAATCGTATGGGCATTGGAGTAGTTGCCATGCGGTGGCGTGGGATCTGAATGCGCCACCCACTGGTGACCGCACGATCACTGAGCTCTATCAAAAACACTCGTATCCCTTCGGGCTCATCGTCAATGCTGACGGTAAGCGCTTTGTGGATGAGGGAGCCGACTTCCGTAACTATACCTATGCCAAGTACGGTCGAGAAATTCTGCAGCAGCCCCTCGGCATGGCCGTGCAAATTTTCGATGACAAAGTCAAGCATCTGCTGCGTGACGAGTATCGCATTGATCAGGTCACCAAAGCAGAAACACAGACTATTGAGGAACTGGCGGACCAATTGGGCATCAACCGCGAGGGGTTGGTCCAAACGATCAAGGAGTATAACGCCGCGGTGCAGCCGGGCGAATACAACCCCACCATTCTGGACGGGAAACACACGTTGGGGATCACGCCCCCGAAGTCCAATTGGGCCCTGCCAATTGACACCCCGCCCTACCTCGGGTTTGCCGTGACCTGCGGTATCACATTTACCTTCGGGGGACTGCGGATCAACCCGCGCGGGCAGGTGCTGGATACTGAGGGCAATCCGATTCCTGGTTTATACGCCGCTGGTGAACTCGTGGGCGGCCTGTTTTACTACAATTACCCAGGGGGCTCGGGTCTGGCTTCAGGGGCCGTGTTGGGGAAACTCGCTGGCGCCAGTGCTGGGGCTGATATTAAGGGCTGAGACGAGGAGCACAGCATGGCATTGCATATTATCGTCACTGCCAAACAGGTGATCGACCCCGAAATGCCCATCTCGGCCTACAGCATTGATGCAGGCGGGCCGCGTGTGGTGACCCCGGCGACATTTCAGCCCGTCATCAATGGCTTCGATGAAAACGCGCTGGAAGCGGCCCTGCGTCTGAAGGACAGCCAGGGCGCCACGCTCACCGTGGTGTCGGTGGGGGGACAGTTTGCCCTGGACATTATGAAGAAAGCGTTGGCCATGGGGGCCGATAATCTCATTTTGTGCCAGGACCCGCTCTTTGCGAACCTGTCCGACAGCTTTGTGACCGCCCAGGTGCTGAGCGCTGCTATCCGCAAAATTGGCGCCTTTGATCTGGTGCTCTGCGGTCGCCAGGCGTCCGATTGGGACAACGCTCAAGTGCCGCTGATGCTGGCCGAGATCCTCGACGTGCCCTGTCTGTCGCTGGCCCAAAAGGTGGAGGCAGCGGATGGCAAAGTCACGGTAGAACAGCTGGTGCCCGATGGCTATGTGGTGGCTGAAGCGTCCCTGCCAGCGCTGGTGACAGTGAGCAATGAACTGGGCGCACCACGGTACCCAACGATGCGCCATATCATGGCGGCGAATCGCAAGCGTCCAACCATGTGGAAAGCCACGGACCTGGCGCTTGATCCTGCCTTGCTGACACCCCGTATCGAACTGGTTGATCTCGCATTCCCATCGCGTACGCAGCAGTGCGAGATCCTTCCCGGGGCAGATGCGGCTGAGGCTGGGCGCAACCTGGCGCTCAAACTGCGCGAAGCCAAGTTGATTTGAAGCCTGAGAGGGAGAGGTATAAGGGATGGCAGAAGCACGGGGAGTGCTGGTCATTGGTGAAGAGAGTGCAGGACGGTTAAGTGGGACAACGAAAGAAGTCCTGGCAGCAGGAAGACCTCTGGCCCAACAGGCTGGCACAGCGCTGGCCGTTGGCCTGGTAGGACATAATCTTGCGAGCGCCGCGCAGGAGGCGCTGCAGGCCGGGGGTGACCTGGTCTACACGGTCGACGATGCCTTGCTGGCTGAGGTGCGCCTGGAGCTGTACCTAGCAGCGCTCGTTGAGTTATGCCGTACGGTGGCGCCTGACATTCTCCTGCTGGGGAGAACGGCGCATGGGCGCGACCTCGGACCACGGTTGGCGTGTCGCCTGGGGGTTGGTGTACTGCAGGATTGCCTGCGGGTCGAACTCGATGCTGCGAGTGGTCGGCTCACCGCCACACGGCCGGTTTACGGGGGCAATGTGCTCGCCCAGGCGCGCTGTCTGGCGACACCGCAGATCGCCGTATTACGTCCAAAAGCGTATGCGCCTCTTGCCCCTGACCCGGCGCATCAAGGCGAAATCATCGCCGTGCCGGTGACACTCGATGCGACCATGGCGCGTGTCGCAGTTGTGCGTCAGGTACGCCAGGAGAGCGCCGGGGTCAAGCTGGAAGATGCGACTATTGTGGTGGCGGGCGGGCGTGGCCTGGGAGGTCCGGAGCCCTTTCGTGAGCTGCAAGAACTGGCCGGCATGCTAGGTGCTGCCATGGGGGCGTCACGCGCTGCCGTGGATGCGGGATGGGTGCCAGGCAACTGGCAAGTGGGTCTGACAGGCAAGACCATTACTCCGGACCTGTATATTACGGTGGGCATCTCTGGGGCGAGTCAACACATGGCCGGGTGCTCGGGGGCCAAGGTGATTGTCGCCATCAACAAAGACGCCGAAGCCAACATTTTTCGCGAAGCGCGCTACGGTGTGGTGGGTGACTGGCACGCTGTCCTGCCAGCCTTCATGGAGGCGATCCGTAGTCTACAGTAGGGTGGACGGTGGTTACACTGTGTTCGAGCTTTGCATCGCGCGGTATAGTCAATGTAAAGGTACTTCCCTGCCCCACCGTGCTGGTGACCGAGACCCGCCCACCATGCACCTGTGCGATGTGCTTCACAATAGCGAGCCCTAGACCTGTCCCGCCGCGCTCGCGATTACGCGCCTTATCAACACGATAAAAACGTTCAAAGATACGATCGAGGTGGTCGTGCGGAATGCCGACCCCTTGATCACGCACGTCGATAACCAGCATGTCAGCGTCCTGACGTGCGCTCGCCCAGATACAACTGTCAGGATTGCTGTAGGTAATGGCATTCTCGAGCAGGTTAACAATGGCCTGCTCGAGGAGTGGAGCGTTAACCGTCGCGCGTAGCTCCGCTGCGCACGTAGGGACTATAGTGACGCGCTGCGCTTCTGCCTTGGTTGCACAGTCGAGTATGGCTGCTTGCACGACATCTATGAGCGAGGTCTCGCTCCGTGGGATAGCATAGCTCTCATCGCCTTGCTCAAGCCGCGATAGGGCCAGCAGATCTTCAATGATGGCGTGCAGACGTTCGGCGTGACGGGCAATAATCCCCAGGAAGCGCTCGGTATGCTCACGATTCTCGAGGGCGCCATCGCGCAGCGTTTCCACAAAGCCTTTAATACTCGTGATCGGTGTTTTCAGTTCATGCGACACGTTCGACACAAAGTCGCGTCGGATGTTTTCGAGATGCCGGAGTTGCGTGACATCATTCAGGACAACCAACACCCCAATATCTTGGCCTTGGGCATCCCGCAGCGCCGTCGCCGTCGCTTGCAGAAAACGCTCTTCAGAGCCGCGTAGCACGATGTCTGCCGTGGCGGACTCTGTGCTGTGCATGGCCGCCGCCACTAGACGCTGCAACGTCACATTGCGCACGACTTCCTGAATGCTACGTCCCTTGGCCTGAGTGGCCACCACGCCTAACAAGGCTTCGGCAGCGCGATTCACGGTGATGACGCGCTCCTGCCTATCCAGGGCTAGAACGCCTTCACGCATGCTCACTAAAATAGCTTCTTGCTCGTTGCGCTGCTGGGTAATCACGGCAATTTGCTCGGCGAGCTGCGCGGCCATGCGGTTCAGTGTGATCGCCAGGCTGGCTAATTCGACGGTATCGGGGATCGTAAGTCGGTAGTAAAAATCGCCTGCGGCAAAGCGTTCAGCACCACGCCGCATGTCCTGCAGCGGTTGGCTAATGCGACGTGAGGTGAACAGGCCCAGGGCCGCAGCCAGGCAGATGAGCACGCAGCCGCCCAGGATAATGGACTGGGCGCTGAGGTGGGTTTGTGGCGTCAGGGTCACCACTGGTTGCGTGAGAAAACTCTCGCCGAAGACTCCCACGGCATAGCTGCCAACTATGACCATGAGCAGAGCCAGGATAATAACGAGCAAGTAGCTCACGTATAACTTCCAGAACAATGATAACTGGCGCACACATCACTCCTGTAAGATAACCAACCCCGCGGATGGTCTCGATGGCGTCTCGCCCTTCTGCAGGCTACCGAATCTCTCCGCGTAGTGCAAGCCTCAAGGCAAGCATCGTCCTACCAGCGCAGCACAGGGGGCATAAAGAACGTAAGGACCATGATTTTTCCCTTAAGTTCGAACCAGCTGGTACCGATACATAGCCTCAGTAGTGACACACACAACCATCTGTCACGTACTGGGCAAGGAAAGCCCGATCACACTTTGTCACGGAGGATTATTGTATGTCATTCAGTGTCAACACCAACCTTGGAGCCTTGAACGCGCATCGGAACTTGAGCCGGGTCGATGAGCAGCGGAACTCTTCATTGGCGCGCTTGTCGACAGGCTTGCGTATCAACAAGGCGGCGGATGACGCCTCAGGCCTCGCCATTGCGGACGGCTTCCGGGCTCAGTCACTGGGGATCGGCCAAGCCATTCAAAACGGTACGGATGCCACCTCCCTGGTGCAAATTGCTGATGGTGCGCTCGAGGAATCGACGAACATTCTGAACACTATCCGCACAAAAGCGGTGCAAGCGGCCTCAGATGGACAGACCACAGAGACGCGCCGGTTGATTCAAAACGACATCGATCGTCTGCTGGCGCAGTTGGACAACATCGCTCAGAACACCTCCTTCAACGGTCAGAAGCTGCTGTCGGGGGCATTTTCAAACAAAGCCTTCCAGATCGGTGCCAGCGCCAACCAAACGATCAATGTGTCTATTAATTCAACCGAGTCTACCCGTCTGGGCCACATCAGCACCGCAGATCTCGACCTCACCAGCGCCGATGGTGGAGATGTGCAGTTGGAGATCACGAGCAGTATTACGGGCCAGAAGCTGAACCTGAACACCATCTCCATACAGGCCAACAATAAGGCTGAAAACGGTATTGGCGCCCTGGCGACGGAGATCAACCGCTATAGCTCCACTACCGGGATCAGCGCCACTGCTGTGGTGAGCACAACGGGCGCCTCCGCCATTACGGCGGGTACTACAGGGTCAAGTTTTGCCATTAACGGCGTCACCATCGGGGCCCTTACCGTCCAGAACAACGATGCCGATGGTGCCCTGGTCAAAGGCATCAACGCCAAGAGTGCCGAGACAGGGGTCACGGCCACAACCACAAACGATGGCAAGTTAGTCCTGACCTCGAACGACGGACGTGCCATCCAGGTCAGCGGTGACCTGGGGAGTGTAGCCGGCAGTACAGCTGCCGAACTCTCCACCTTCGGCCATCTGCACCTGGTGCAAAGCGGTGTCAGCACTTTTCAGATCAGCGGCGTTGGCGTGCAGGCGACGGGTGCCGCTTTCACCATCGATGGGGACACCACGACCCTGCAGGACTCTGTCCTAGCGGATGGTTCGGTGATTGTGGATGGATCGATTCTAGCGCAGGGGTCAGTGCTGGGTGGTGACGTGACCACGAAGAGTGACGTGACGACATCTACGGATGCCGTGCTCCAAAGCGGCTCCATTCTGGAGACTGGCAGCATTCTGGCGAAGGGGACCCAGATTAGCGGGGCCGCAGGGTATGGCGCTGACGCAACGCTGGTCCAAGATGCTCTCGTGACGGCTGGCTCAAGACTCGAGACGGGAACAATTTTTGGCAAAGGCACTGTGGTTACGTCAGCGTTTAATGGCTTTGCTGTTGGCGCCGGTGCGGCACGTGACTATGCAGTCGGAGAGACGCTCACCGCGGCAGTCACGTTACAGGCCGATTTGACCCTGACCAGTGATCTAACGCTGAAATATAACGCTACGGGAATCGAAAACTCGGTGCTTGAAAGCACGAGTACGCTGGCGGCGGGGAGTGTCTTAGGAATCGATACGACTCTGGCCAATGATAGCACACTCTCCAGTAATCTGACCTTGAAGAGTGGCTCCGTGCTGGAGACAGGCTCGGCTCTCTTGACTGGCAGTACCCTAGGAGCCGATACTACAGTAGCGGCACTCGCAGGGGGGAACATCACCACCATCCAAACCACACAAGTCAAGGCACGCTCGACGCTGGAGGACGGTTCGGTCCTCACTGCGGGGTCCACGCTCGGTGCTGCTCAGACGACCATAGATGGTACCACAACGCTCGCCCACGATCAGCTCCTCAAAACTGGCTCGGTGCTCATAGCCGCCAGCGTCCTGGAGGCTGGGACAAAGCTGACGCAGGATGTGGTGGAGGACGCCGGGTCAACCATCTCGGCCGGCACGGTACTAACCAGTGACCTGACCCTTAACGCCGATACTACTCTCTCGGCGGATCTCAACCTGAAGGCAGGGAGTGTACTCATCGACGCCAGCGTCCTGACTGAGAACACCGATGTTGTGGCCACGGTGGGCCTGGACAACACCAAGACGAGCCGGCTGTCAGACCTCAATGTACTCACCGCAGAGGGAGCACAGAGTGCCATCTCGATCGCTGATGCGGCACTCAAGGATGTGGCGAACACGCGTGCCTCCCTGGGCGCGGTGCAGAATCAGCTGTCGTCCACCATTGCCAACTTATCAGTCACATTGACCAACGTCGATGCTGCTGAATCTGGCATTCGGGACGTCGACTTTGCCAGTGAGGCCAGCAACTTCTCCCGTCTCCAGGTTCTGTCGCAGGCCGGCTCGTTCGCCCTGGCCCAGGCCAATGCTGCTGCGCAATCCGTCCTCTCCCTGCTGCAGCGGTAACCTGTACGCCGCTGACGTAAGGCTCCGCACACGCCAGGCCCCGCATACCGTGGGGCCTGGCCGTACGGCGCTCAAGTGTTCCCACCCTCGACGCCGCTAGCGCATCTTCACCCGGGCGGCGGGAAGGCTCCACATACTGTGAGGAGTTGGGCTGATGTCCACCAACTGGACAATTCGTTTTGCGCACGATATCGAAGGCATGGATCAAAGCCCGCGCAACGGGCGGAACCCGTTTGAAGGCTATGTCCGCGGCTGCGGGCTCCAGTTCGGCAACGTGGCGCAGCTCTGTACGCAGGACCCGGACTTTCAAACTGCTCTACGCCTGGCCGAGGGGAGGACGGTCGTCACCCCGGCGAGGCTCATGAACCTCTTCCTCTTATTCAAGTTTTTCCTCCCCAAAATTGCGCCGGGTCACATTGTCGAGTTCGGCAGCTACAAAGGTGGCAGTGCCATCTTTATGGCTTACCTGGCGCAACGCTTCCTCGGCGAGGTCAACGTCTATAGCTTTGATACGTTTGCCGGCATGCCCACGACTGACCGTGGCATCGACCTCCACAAGGCCGGCGATTTCCAGGACGTTGATCTGAGCGAACTGCGCCAATACGCCGCGCAGCTCGGCCTGACGCATCTGCACTTTGTCCAGGGCCGCTTTGAAGAGACCGTGCCGGCAACGCTTCATACTGCCGGGCCATTGGCGTTGGTGCACATCGACTGCGACATCTACGCGGCTGTGGCGTATTGCTACGACGTTTCGAAGGGCGCTTTGGTGTGTGGCGGGTACATCGTGCTGGATGATCCCGTGACGGCCAGTTGCCTCGGAGCGTTCGAGGCAATGGAAGCCTACATGATCCAACGCGACGGATTGCACGCAGAGCAGGTCTACCCGCATCCAGTGTTCCGCTACCCACCACTTTCGTAAAGTGCCACGGGGTGTTGCTATGGTAGCCTCAGGGGCAACGCCCACGACAACTCCTCGACGTCATGGCTATGACCGTCCCTGCCAAAGTCATGACGCCCGTCCTGTCCCTGATGCCAACGTCGCGGTACTCGCATCCTCTTGCCGTGGTGGCGAGAAACCTCCAAAGCTCTCAACTGGCAGTCCATACTGTTCCCGCAAAGCGCGTATGCCTGTGCGATACTTCACTATGGTACGCTTTTTGCTCCCTCATACAGGACGCAGCAATTCGAGCGCAGCACCAGGTACTCCTGGCGTGGTGCAGGCAACCGCCATGTTCTGCCCGCAGAACCATTGTGCTCAGGCCCCGGGCCTTACGAGAGGGAAGGTCCCTGCTATGCTCTGTTTAATCTTGCCACGAGGACACACGTTTGGCTGGGGCGTGTGCGGTAAATATCTCACCAGGGAACTGGCGCGGTTATCGCCGGTGCTTTTACTCACCGAGCCGTTTACCGCAGAGCAGATCGGCGACGACCTCGATTATCTCTTCCTCAAGGGGGTCAGTGCTCCGCTGCGCGAGGTCTGCGATCATCCCCAGACACGGCTGCCGCATCCTGTGCTTCAGGCCCTGACGGATCATCGCCTTATACCTATGGCCCCCGGGGTACGTGGCACGCGCACCATTGGGTATACCTTCTTCGAACGCTCACTCCTTTCAGCCCACCACATCGAACAGGCCCGGCAGTTTTTTGATGTCATTGTGGCTGGCTCGACGTGGTGTCGGGATGTCCTTACCCAGCATGGGGTGGAAAATACCTGTACGATCCTCCAGGGAGTCGACGAGACCATCTTCAATCCATACGCCAATCACAAGCACTATTTGGAGGAGCATTTCGTCATTTTTTCCGGTGGTAAGTTCGAACTGCGCAAGGGACAAGATCTCGTCATCAGGGCCTTTCAAATTTTCCATGCCCGGCATAAAGATGCGCTGCTGGTGAACTCCTGGTTTAACCATTGGTCGTTCAGTATGCAGACCATGGCTGCCTCGCCTTATACTTAAATGAGGAGTGTGCACAATTCATCATGTAAACGCCGTGGCTATCGTTGAGATGTTACGCAACGGTAAGCCCCAGATACTGTTAGCGAGCATCGCCACTTGCACCGTCAACGTTGCCAGCGCCAGGCAAGTCCGGACATTATC
>JBMDXC010000374.1:0-4173 GCA_048594805.1 Candidatus Entotheonellaceae bacterium
TCCGATTCGCTGTTTCTCACCCGGCGGACCCTGGGGCACTATACCGCCGAGCGCGCCGGACGACAGACAAAGAGCTGTTCATGCCCTCAATCATACGGAGCAACCCATGAAAGTTACTTATGACGCCAATGTGTGTATCCATGCTGGGAACTGTGTCAAAAGTCTCCCGGCGGTGTTCAAGGTCATCGACGGGTAGTTTGTCATTGACCAGCAGGGGACGAGCGAAGCAGCGATGCGTCAGACAGTGGCGGCGTGCCCGTCTGGTGCTCTGCAGAGCATCGAAGGCAAGCCCTAGGTACGCGAGGGTTAGAAGCGGCGCAGGGCTGGGCCGGCGAGGACATCTGTGTCGCCCGGCGTGGTAAGGGGCACGGGCGCTTGGACAGCGGGAGACACTATGGCGAGTATGGGAAAATGATCCGAGGCCTGTTGCTGAATCACCCGTGCATCTACTACCTGCCAGTGGGGTGAATAGTAGATAAAGTCGATGCGCGGAAGGATCGGATAATGTGGTGATCCCCAATAGGTCCCGGTGAAGTACTGCTGCAGGTTGATGGATAGCACATCTGAAAGATACTGACGCAGATGCCTATCGGCTCCGGCTAAGGGCAAACTATTAAAATCACCGCCAAGGATGAGGCCCTCATCACCTTCCAGCCCAAGCAGCCAGGCACTTAACTCCTGGGTCTGCTGGGTGCGTAACGTGCCAGTAAAAAACTCCTGCCACAGGAAAAGGACCTTCTGCCACAGGGAGATTGGGCTCTTGGCGTTGAGGGGATTATCCAGGTGCACACTACAGGCCCAGAAGCGACCAACTGGACTGTCGACTTGTGCCGCCAGTGCTACTTTGCCTTGAGGGCTATTATCCCAAAATAATCTGCGGGCAGGGCCAAGGGGCCAACGACTCAAGATAGCCACGCCGCCACGCTTTTTTGAGTAAGGCGCAAAGTGCCAATAGGAGAGCCCTAAGGCCTGGCTTAGCCCGATGATGTGGCGTGTATTGCGCACCTCCTGTAGTAAGACAAGATCAGGATGTTGGGGACTCATGACCGCTAGGGGAGCGTGATCAGGCACGAATGTCCCGGCAACATTATAGGTCATGACGCGGAGAGGAGACTCTACCGCAGTGCCATACTGCGGCGTGACAACGACCGACAGAAGACAAAAGACGATCACAAGCAACTGGCTACCAGGCCACTTGGACCCGGTAGCCAGACGATGATGCCAGGCGCAATCCAGTGTCATCAGCCTCCCTCTTTCAAAGCTGGGGATACCCGCACCCCAACTCTCTCCACAATGAGAGGGCATGGGCAAGCGTCCGTGACCATACCTGGGTCACCCCTCGGGAGTTGTTCCCCACAGAGATTGTACCGCGTCGCGATCCACCATGCCCACAGTGTTACGAGGGAGAGCCGTGGTAAACTCGACCCACTTGGGTCGTTTGTAGCGCGCGATACGACTGCCGACGTATTCACGCACTGCAGCAGCCGTGAGGTCTTGGGAGGCGGGTACCTCTACCACAGCCTTAATGGCCTCTCCCCATTGCGCATCTGGCACGCCGAACACGCAGACACCAGTGACGCTTTCCAGCTCCATGATGACCGCTTCCACCTCCGCTGGGTAGACGTTTTCACCCCCAGGTTTGATCAGCGCCTTTTCCGGTTTGCGTTGCACATAATAGAGGTAACCATCGGCGTCAAAGCGTCCCACGTCGCCGGTGTGATGCCAGCCACCGCGGAAGGTCTGAGCAGTGACATCAGGCTGGTCAAAGTAGCCTTGAAACACGACGGGGCCCCGCACCAGAATTTCTCCGGGTGTGCCCACGGGGACATCTCGATCAGCTTCATCTACGAGCCTGATCTGGCACAGGGGCGTTACCTTCCCGACACTGCCAGGATGGTCTGCAACGCGCTGCAGCGTCACAAAACCGCTCGTTTCAGTCTGACCAAACCCGGTCCAGAACTGTGCCGAGGTCTGCGAGTGGAGACGGGCAATCGCGTCTGGCCCCTCCAGGCCGGCGACGTGCTTGAGACTTGCGAGCGTGCTGCCCATCTGTGCCGCAGCGTCCAGGAGTTGGGTGAGGACAGGAGGGAAACTGGTCATATAGGTAACACGCTGTGTATCAATAAGTTGTACCGCCTGGCGCGCATCAAAACGCGTCATCATGACATTCGTGCCGCCGGCATGCATGGTCGCCAACGCTGCTCCCAGGGCAGCCACGTGAAATAAGGGCAGGGCGAGGAGAGTCGCGTCCGCCTCCGTCAGGCTCATACAGGCCATAGTCTGGAGATTGGCCATGAGGAGGTTGGTATGCGTCAGCATCGCTCCACGCGGCATGATGTCCACTGCGGCAGTGGAGATAACTGCAAACGGGTCATCTGGTGCCACCACACAGGGGCCCAGCTCCCCAGCAGTGTGGGACAGCGTCGCGAAAGGGGTGAAGCCTGGTGCCTCCGTGCTGCCCAGAGTATACCAGGAGGCGATATCCGCTCTGGTACGCGGCCAATCGGCCACGAGTGGCAGGGTGCTGTCATCGACCAGTAGCAGGCGCGGCGCAGCCCGCTCAACAATACGCCCGATCTCCTCAGCCGTCAGACGCCAGTTGATGGGATAGGCCATCACACCCAGTCGCGCGCAGGCCCCGTACAGTTCAAGATAGGCAGGATGATTCTGCGCCAGAATACAGAGGCGCTCGCCCCTGGTCAGTGGCAGGGCCGCCAGCCCGGTGGCCAGGGCATCCACGCGCGCCAGGAAGTCACGAAAGGTAAGCTGTCCCTGCGCATGGATGACCGCAGGGCGATCACCGTAAATGGAGGCATTTCGTACTAGCATATCGTACAACGTAAACGCATGCACCGACATATCACCCTCTCAGTGCGTCTCATCCCATATCCACACGCCATCCCAATCTGCCCTGGGCGGCTGGGCGAGCAAGTGGAGGCAGCGCGCCAGAAAAATTTGGCATGGCCGATCGCTGGGCGCTCCCTCCCTGAACAACTCGCTCGCTTTGGCCAAATCACGCCGCCGATAAGCCATTAAGCCCTCTACGAAATAGGCCTCTGCCGAGGTCAGGCGATACCCCTTTTCCCCCAACACTTCATAGACCTGCGTAGGCTGGTGTCGGCCGCGTACCAGGAGATGATCAATCGGGCGAGTCACAAAGCACTCGCACACTTCTCTGTAGGTCGACTCACTGAGCAGGATGGTGGTGCCATAGACTTTATTCAGCCCTTCAAGGCGCGAGGCGACATTGACATCATCACCAATAGCTGTAAATTCCATGCGCTTTTCCGAGCCAATATTGCCGGAGATGACCTCACCCGTACTGATGCCAATGCCGATATGCACGGGGGCCTGACCGGCCGTGTGCCGGCGGATATTGGCCCGGGCCAGTTCTCCCATCATGTCGAGCGCAGCCCGGACCGCCCGTATGGCGTCGTCATCCTGGAGGTAAGGCACACCAAACACAGCCATGATCGCATCGCCAATGTATTTATCGAGCACGCCATGGTGCTGAAAGACCACGTCAACCATACGCGAGAAGTAATCATTGAGGAATTCGACGGTCTGCTCGGCGCTCATGCTTTCCGTTATGCTGGTAAAGCCACGGATGTCCGAAAAGACGATGGTGGCCTTGCTGCGGACGCCACCAAGCGCCTGACGCCTGGGATCTTCCAGGACTTTTTCCACAATGTCTCGGGCCATGTAGCGCATCAGGGTATTTTTTACGCGCTTTTCCCGGCTGATGTCTTCAAACGCTAATACGAGACCCTGATACGCATCTTTGGCATCGATTAAGGGCAAGCACCGGAAATTGAGCGAGACGATTGTGCCTTCTACCACCAGCTCCACATCCGCCATCACCACCTCACGATGCGTCGCGTAGACCTGATCAATGGTACGGGCGATGTCCGCATTGGCTGGACCCAGCACATCGCGGATATCTTGGTGTTCTACATCGGTGCAGTCCCGTTCAAACAAGGTCAGGACGGCGCGGTTGGCCCGGACTACATGATAGTCCTGGTCCAGGGTGAGGATACCATTGGAGATGCTCTCGCCAATGCTGACGAGATAGTTATTCAGCGTCACTGTCCCTTCATAGAGCTGGGCATTTTCGAGGGCGACGGCAATTTGTGAGGAGAGGACCTGGAGCAGGTCTTCGTCTTCCTGTCCGAA
>JBMDXC010000375.1:0-1575 GCA_048594805.1 Candidatus Entotheonellaceae bacterium
GTGACGTACGCCTGGTCGCCTACATCGTCCCGCAGCAGGGGTCGACGCCTACGAGTAGTGCTCTGCACAGTTTTCTGCACCAGAAGCTCCCGTATTATACGGTACCCTCCGCCATCATTGTGCTCGCCGCCCTTCCGCTAAGGGCCTGTCCGAAAATAAAGTAATTGACTTATGTTGATCTGAGGTATACCTTTGGACTCATGGCAAAAAGCATGAGCCAACGAAAAGAAGCCGAAGGGGCGATCCAAGAGCGGTTTACTCGTCTCAATGACAGCTTAAGTGAGCGCAGTCGCCGGCTCTTTGCCGCCAGCGAGGCCCTGGCGTTCGGTTTCGGCGGTGTTGCCGCAGTTGCACGAGCCACCGGGATGTCGAGCGCCACAATCCGCAAAGGGATCCAAGAAAGCCGGGCCATCGCATCGGGGCGGCTCGAACCGCTGGCCACAACGCGTAGCCGTCGTGCGGGAGGCGGTCGAAAAAAGGCTACCGACAAAGACCCGACGCTGCTGACCGATCTCAAGGAGTTGGTCGAGTCGACGACGCGCGGCGACCCAGAATGCAGTTTACTATGGACCGCTCGCAGCCTCCGCAATCTTGCCCTGGCCTTGCAGCAACAAGGCCATGACGTCAAAAAGAACACCGTGGCGCGCTTGCTCAAACACCTGGGGTATAGCCTGCAGGGCAACAAGAAGTGCCTGGAAGGAGCCCAACACCCGGATCGCAATGCCCAGTTCGAGCACATCAATGAGATGGTACGCGCTCAACTGCACGCCAACGATCCGGCGATTTCCGTGGACACCAAGAAGAAAGAGGTGGTGGGGTCCTATAAGAATAGCGGACGTGAGCTGCGGCCCAAGCATGATCCAGAACAGGTGCAGGCGTATGATTTTCCAGAGGAAGACCAACCCAAGGCCGTGCCGTACGGCGTCTATGATCTGGCTGAAAACGAGGCGTGGGTGAGCGTCGGGATCAGTCATGATACGGGGGAATTTGCCGTCGAGACGATTCGGACGTGGTTCAAGGAAATGGGTCGTCCCTTGTATCCAGACGCCTCCTCACTCTTGATCATTGCCGACGGTGGAGGCAGCAATGGCTATCGGTTGCGGCTCTGGAAAGTGGAGTTGCAGACACTCGCCAACCAGTTGCAGATGCCCATCAAAGTCTGCCATCTGCCGCCGGGCACCAGTAAGTGGAACAAGATCGAGCATCGGCTCTTTTCCTTTATCACGCAGAACTGGCGGGGCAAACCGCTGGTGACGCATCAGGTCATTGTTGAGCTGATCGCGGCCACCACGACCAAGGCGGGGGTGCGGGTGGCGTGTCGGCTCGATGAACGGCCCTATGCGAAAGGCAGGAGGATTTCCGACACGCAGATGGCCGAGGTCAATCTTGTGCCTGAAGCGTTCCACGGGGAATGGAACTATACCATTCACCCCACAAACTCCTGAGGTGCATCAGACATTTTATTTTCGGACAGACCCTTAGGTGCAGAGCACCTGCTGGCCGCCGCGCCCAGGGGGGAGCGCAAAATCGCGGTAGAGATCAAGAGCTTCGTCGGTCCCTCGCTGGTTGCCGACC
>JBMDXC010000376.1:0-2357 GCA_048594805.1 Candidatus Entotheonellaceae bacterium
GCGGGACGATGTCACGTATGCTGCATGAACGGGAAAGGCGTTTGCAACGCAACGAGCTTGCACGCCTCTATCACTGGAAACAGCATAACCACTTGGCTCCATTAAACATAGACAAGCGGCGATTCTGAGACAGTCGAACTAAAAAGGTGGTAAAATAGCTCTTCGGCGTCATTGATTCCCAAGGGCATTGCCCTGCAGGTTGGCTCCCTTGACTGGCGTTCTCATGCGCCCCAACCTTTCTGCCACTGCTCGATGGCTGGCTTTTTCATAGCGCTTGGACGTGGATGATGACTGCTCAGGAGCGCAAGGATTTCCGGAGAGTCCAGACATCGCGCGCTATCGGGAAAAAGCGGGCGGTCAGTCGTGGTGAAGCCTGTCGCCGCTTACGAGAGCGACGCCAAGAAGGCGCACGCAGTCGGGGAGCTTGGCGCGACCGTGCCCTGGCCGCTGAAGATCGGATCGCACAGCTGGAGCTTGAGAAGCATCAGCTCCAGCCCCCCCACTGCCCTTGACCATACCAGTTTTTTTTGCGCTATTTTTATCTCCATATCGTCTTGCACTGTCACCGCTCTTTCCGAGCGTCGAGCCGAGGTCTCAGGGCCTTGGATCTGCTTGCGGTTGGCCTGATGGCCTGGGTGCCTCACTTCACGACAGGCATTGAGTGGGCCTTGCGGGTTGGCTTCTAGTGTTGACCCACGGCCCAGCACCACCTCGCTGCGCCGTGGGTGTGTATCGCCGATTGTACGCTGCAGATGGGCAGCACGAAGGCACTCATGGTGCTACGGGTGCCTCTATCGCTCTTCCGCCAGGGGCCAGCCTTGACGCTGAAGCAGGTCGAAGTCATGGGCCTGAGCCTCAGCCAGACGTGGCATGGTGCGCTGGTCAACACGTCTCTGCTGTCGCTTTGCGGACGCTGTGGATGGCCTGCGCACGTGGTACGTGCCTGTGGCTCCGATAGCAAGCAAGGGATTGCTGCCACCGTACTGAGGGCACCCAAGGCCGCTTCGTGGATCAGCGCCATGACCCCTGTGGTCGCCAATGCCCTGAAGCATGCCTATGCCGATTTATTCCTGTTTCAGCAGTTCCAGACCCTATGTACACGTATGCGTGGGCGTCTTCAGCAAACCCAGTTGGCCTTTGTGCTCCCCCCGAAGGCCCGAGTCAAAGGTCGATTGCTCAAGGTGAGCCGACAGGCACAGTGGGGCCTGCGAACGAGCGCGTATGTGGAGGAGCAAGCACGTGAGACCTCGGTCGAGGCCGCCACGCTGGCCGAGGCGCTGCGAGGGCTCCAGCCGTTGCAGACGTTGCTCACCATCTTCGTGCGCAATACGCCATGGTTGCATGCGGTGATGCGGATGGTGCAAACCCCAGGGGTGAGCAGGGAGACGATGCACGCGTGTCAGCAGCCGCTGGGCGGCGTACCGGCCAGATCGCCTCTGCGCAAAGCGATCAACCACTCTTTGCCGCCATACGTGCCTATGGTGGCGTCGAGCGCCAGCCCCCTTGTGGGCTCCAGGGAGGTGATCGAATCGCTGATTGGCAAGGCGAAACAGCGTCTGGAAGCCCATGGCCGTAGCGAACTTCACAAGGCGATCCTCTTGCTTCCCTGTCTGTGCGGTGCACTGCCCCACGACCTGGTTGCCAAGGCGCTGACCACGGTGCGAGTCCAAGATGTCACGACATGGGGTGCGGAGGAGGTCGGCGAAACCAGGCTATCGGTACGCCGAAGAGCGCTTGGCCGTCGTCAGCCTCGGAAGCCGGAAACAAAAACTGCCGAACTCTTTGCTAAGGCAGGATAAGACATTCTACAACCTAGATCGAGACCGCGCGCGCTCCGACACAGACAGGCGCCGCGTGGGTGTGCGGTGGGTGCGACCGGTCGGGGCCCGCCCACGCAGTGGCGCAGACGGTCTCAGAGTGAGAGAGGTGTGTGCATCTGCGAGAGCCAGGAGGGATCCATACCTATCCTGCGCAAGGCTCTGCCTGACCGTGAGGAAGGTGCGGTGGCAGATGATGGCCGAGAGCATGAAGGACGTGACCTCGAGAAGGGGTACAGCCAGGAAGCTCCCTGACGTCCTGCCTCCCCTCTCTCCTCTGTCTACAGAGCGCACCACCGCAGCATGGGGGGGCCCACATGAGCGCATGTCATGCTGGGCATGAGAGGCGTTGGGCAAAAAACTCCATGTCCTGACGCAGTTCGCACGGGCCGTCTAAAAACTTCCAGGTTAACCACCAACTCGACGTTGATGTGCGTACTGAGTTTCCGTGCACGGTTTGGCACCACGATTGGGCTGCTCGTCATGTGTACAGATAACGGGGGGTTGGGCGATAAACGGTTAGGATGGCGCATCATTGGA